>JBEIQF010000082.1:0-11153 GCA_040376635.1 Halobacteriovoraceae bacterium | reverse complement strand
GGTTCAATCCTTCTTTATCTCGCGGAAAAATTTGGTAAGTTTTTGCCAACCGATCACGCTGACAGAACTAGAGTCATGAACTGGCTTTTCTGGCAGGTGGGAAGTGCACCATTCGTAGGCGGAGGCTTTGGTCACTTCTTTGCTTATGCTCCTGAAAAATTTCAGTATCCGATTGATCGATTCACGATGGAGACCAAACGTCAGCTTGATGTTTTAGATAAAGAACTTGCAAAGAGTAAGTACGTTGCAGGAGATGAGTACACGATTGCAGATATGGCAATCTTTCCTTGGTACGGATTGCTCGTAAAAGATAAGATTTATCAAGGTGCTGCTGAATTTCTGTCAGCTCATGAATATAAAAACGTGAATCGCTGGGCAGATGAAATCATGAAGAGAAAGGCCGTGGCCCGTGGTCGTATGGTAAATCGTGTTCAGGGTCCGGAGACTGAGCAGGTGAGAGAAAGACACAACTCTAAAGACTTTGATGGAAAGAGCATTTCTTAATGAAGATTTAAGGGGAAGTGAACTTCAGGCCTTGATAGGGCAAAGCTGAATCGTTAATCGATAAGGCACAGTCGTTTCCCCGTCTTCGAGAAGTGCTAGTATGTCATCCTGGCACTTTCGTATTAGTTCTCTGGCCTGATCAAGCTTACTGGTGTTGGTTGGAACATTCATCCAGGTGATGTCCCTTAGGGATGGATCATGGGAGTGAAGCGAATGTATCGCGTGCTTTAAGTGTTGATCATGAATTTTACGGAGCACTTGAATAATTTCGGATTTCTTCTTGATCGTGTCCGGAGTTTTTATGTGCTTTCCCGTTCTACGGATTTGCCCATCGGAATCGAGTACGATGAGACCAAGTCTAAAAAGAGTTTTGAGGGCCTTTTCCACTTCGTTCTGAGAGATACCCAACTCACTTGCAAGCCAAGTTAAATCTGATCTGGCATTACTCAAAGAAAGCACTGTACGCACGGCATACACATACCATTCATCAATGCTATTGAACTCTTCTGGTGTCAAAGTGCGGGAATCATACTTTGAAGTAGATGATCGAAGGGATTCAGACTGAAGTAGTTCAATCTCTTTGCGGTTTATGGCCTCAAGAAGATCTTTTCGTTCTTCGGGATTCTGTGTGAGTTTTTCAATCACTGCTCTCAGCGTTTGCGGAGAAAAATTTCTTTTCCCTGAAAGAAACTGAGATAAACTTCCGTGAGAAATATCGAGAAGACGTGCAAACGACCTGAGAGAAAACGATGGATTTGCAGATCTCGACTGATCAAACTGATATTTAAGACGCAGCCTCACGATATCTTGTTCATTATCCATATTAATTTTTTGAAAGGTTTACTGGGCCCTTAGGCAGCAAGCGTAGTAAAACTCTTCTTCGTTCTGTTCGTCGACATTCTTCGTTTTAATATCCCACATGAGATCATTGATCTTTTCATCGATCTTGATACACAGATTTTTATGATGCACTTCTGGACACTGTTTAGACTGTTTAAAGTCTTCAAGGATAACTGCCTCAGCGCCGAAAATACCCGTTCCGCTTCCGCCTTTCTCTCCTGAAAAAGCTGTCAGGCTGACAATAGCGGAAATAATAACGATAAATATCATTTTATAGTTCATGGCTGATCCTTTTAAGGGATTATATATGATTCCCGGCCTCACTCCTTCCTGTATGAATTATTTACAAGGTCACTTATCATATCGTGAAAAAATTCAATGGTTCAGAGGCCTGAACCACTTTAAGTGCCTACCTATTCGTGCATTCAGACTTAAGTGTTAGATGTGGTCCACATAAAATTATCCAGAAACAAGGAGTTTATAATGAAAGTATTCATTTGCTTTTTCTTGCTCTCGACCGTTGTTCACGCGAGACCACATTCAAGCATCAATTGTTTGCCCACAGATGGTAAAGGTCTTAGCGCAAACTTTGTCTATGACGGTTTTGATGACAGGTATTCTTTTGTTAAAGTCTTTAAAAATTCGAAAATGCTTTTCTCAATGAACGGAGATACTAATTTAAATCCTTGTCTCGAAGTGGACATGAGTGCGGGACTTGATATGGAAACGAATATGAGGGATATCATCGCAGTATTTTCCGTTCACGAAATGGCAAACTGCGAAGGACCATTTCATTCAGCGAGATTAGGAGTCATTGGTAAAAACTCAAAAAACATGACCGGCAACCTTTCAGTTCGATACAACGGTCGTTCAATGGAAGAAAAAGTTAAATGTTTAATAACGGATCATAACTAAAAGGATAGAGACGATGAAAATTATTTTCTTGATGATGATGATACTTACGTTCAACGCATTTGCAGGTGTTACACCGGAACAGCTTAGAGAAATCGAAGCGGAATCAGTAAACGTGATGATGGATATGGGAGCTGACCCTAGACTAAATCCTCGCGTGACTTCTGTAAGAGTTATCAGTCAGCTAGGTAACCGGGTTAAAGTTAAATTCTCTTACGTGGAACAGTATTACGGCAAAAAAACTTGTACTTTCTATTATGACCTGGATTCAGCATCAGTAGTCTCTGGCTCTGGTCTTTGTGGTTTGTAAAAGCAAATAGGTAAACGGTCCTGGATTTGAATATTTGTTCAATTTCAGGGCCACTTTGTCTCCTCGGTGCAAGTATGGCACCAGATTTTCCCTCGAATAATAACATCTTCTCCCACGCTATTCCTTCTTATCCGAATCTTTGTTACACCCAAATGTAAGCAACCCTAGATTTCGGAGAAATCATGAAAAGCAAACACATCCTGTTAGCAGCAGTCTCTCTTCTTTCATTTGAAGCTTTTGCCCGTACGCCCTCAATCGAGTGCCTTCTTCGCGGCAATTGTTTCGAAGGTCAGGAGGTCGTCTCTCACTTGAAGGCACTTCAGAAAGTTGCTGACAAGGCAGAAGGTCATCGTGCTGCGGGATCTTTGGGTCATGAACTCTCAGCAAACTACATCGCGCAACAACTCCTTGCTGCCGGATATTCAGTTAAGCTTGAGCCTTTTGACTTCATGAAGTTCGAAAAAATCTCAGCTAGCTTTTCAAAAGGTTCTGAAAGTTTCGAAGAAGGTAAAGACTTCAACGTCATGAGCTACTCAGGCGCTGGTCGCGTGACAGCTCCAGTGACGGCCGTTGATATTCAGATGGGTCTTGGTAATAGTTCTTCGAGTGGTTGCGAGGCTTCAGACTTTGAAGGATTCCCTGAAGGTCACATTGCTCTGATTCAACGTGGTACTTGTGCTTTCGGTGATAAAGTTTCAAATGCCCAGGCAGCAGGTGCTTCTGGTGTCGTTATCTTTAACCAGGGTAACTCATCAGATCGTACAGATCTTTTAGTTGGTACTCTTTCTGAAGGAACGTCAGTGAAAATTCCTGCGTTCTCGGTTTCATATCCATTCGCTGAAAAACTACTTACTGTTGAGGCACTTGAGTTAACTCTTGATGCTGATACAAAAGTGGATCACAAAATAAGCTTCAACGTTCTTGCTGAAACGAAAGGCGGAAATCCTGACAACATCATCATGGTAGGGGCCCACCTCGATTCAGTTGCTGAAGGTCCGGGGATTAACGATAACGGTTCTGGTTCAGCAGGGATTCTCTCTGTAGCCTTGAAACTTAAAGACGCTCAGTTTGCTAATAAGATTCGTTTTGCATGGTTTAGTGCGGAAGAGCTTGGTCTCATCGGTTCAACGAAATACGTAGCTTCTTTATCCCAGGCAGAAAAAGATAAAATCGCATTGATGGTTAACGTAGATATGATCGGTTCACCGAACTACATGATCGGCGTTTACGATGGTGACGGTTCTCGTTTCGGAACAAAGGGTCCGGAAGGATCAGCTGCTCTTGAAAATCTTTTCCATTCTTTCTACGGAACTCAGAATGTGAAGAGTGTTGAAACAGAGTTGAGCGGTCGTTCAGATTACGCAGCTTTCTCGGCCGCTGGAATCGCTGTAGGTGGTATTTTCACAGGTGCAGAAGGTAAGAAGTCTGAAGAGCAGGCCTTCCTCTTTGGTGGGACAGCTGGTGAGGCATACGATGCTTGTTACCACAAGGCGTGTGATGATCTGGAAAACATCAGTCTTGAGGCCCTGACTCTGAATACAAATGCGATTGCATTCGTGACTGGATCTTTGGCAAATTCTGCAGCGAAGGTGAGAGATACAAACAAGATGAAGGGTCTGGCACGTCTTAAAAACCGTGTTGTGTTCCCGAAACATCATAGCTGTCATGGTGATGTGCACGCTGAATGATATTGATCATATGGTCTGACGTTTGCACCATCCTTTGTGTGCCAACAAAGGAGATCTGTATGTATCTGGTTATGAGAAAATACAAAAAAGTAACAGGTAACAAACAAATACTAAGCAATATGATTAAGAGTGAATTTGTTCCGTTGATCTCGAAGATAAAAGGATTTGTCGACTATTACTGCCTTTATCCCGATGAAAGCGGTCTCGTCACAATCAGTGTCTTTCAAGATGAGAAAGGTGCCACTGAGTCAGTCAAAGTTGCTGGAGATTGGGTGGAAAAAAATCTCTCCGCTTACTTCCCTGATAAGCCCGAAATTATTTCAGGAGAGATCTTCAATAAGGCCGGGCGTGAGTTAAGAAAAGCGGCCTGAAGCTATTATTTTTTCCTGAAGCACTGCTTACGATAGAGGACTGATTTTGTCAGGAGGCAAAATTCTTACCCTTATTGGTTAACTCAAGATCAGATAAAGTATAAAGAGAATATTAATCAAAGGGTCGGCAGTGAAACCTTTCTTTCTCTTGTTCTTTATCGTCCTCTTCGGACCTCATACTTCGCACGCAAAATATATTACTAAAGATAGCGGTGGTATCTCCAGTCTTGGCGGATTTAAATTCAGACTACTGGGCGGCCTGAAGTATCAGCGTGCAACAATGATGTCGAAAAACGATTTCGTTGAGAAGCGGTCGATGAACGGAGTGGGTGCTGATGCCATCGGTGGTTTTAGTTTCGGTCCACTTATCGTCGGTGGTGGGGCCACCTACACAAAATTTTTCCAATCAACTGACAAGGGAGATGTTTCAGACACTGATACATCAGGAGACCTGACAACATTTCAGGGTGTGGTTGGTCTCGGTGCTGGCAAGCTCTGTCTACTAGCAAGGTATTATTTTAAAGCAGATTACAAGCTCTCCCAAAAAACTGCAGCTGATGAAGAATCTTCATACTCAAAACCCGATGGTTCATACGGACTATCTCTCATGTATCGCCCGGGTGGGAGAAGTTTCTGGAGCATTGATTACAACAATATCAATTTTACAGAAGCAAAAGTCGGCTCAGTAAAAGCTGAGCTTAATGATGCTGACGAAAAAATCAATTTAAACTCTTTCGGGATTACATATGGTTTCATGTTTTAAAAAATTCATTCCTTTTTCTCTTCTGGTTCTGGTGATCTCCTGCGGTCAGGATGGGAAAGCTCCAGGTCTTACATCTGGAGGTGGTGGCATTCTTGGCCTTCGCATTTTTATTTCAGATACCACGGATGGCAATATTGGTGGAGTCGCAGGAGCTGATAACCTCTGTAATTCATCAGCTGCATCTCGTGGCCTTTCAGGCACGTATAAGGCGATCATTACTGCTTCAACTCGTATTGCCTGTACGACTGCGAACTGCAGTGGTGGAGTTGGTGAACATGTTGATTGGGTACTTCAACCGAATACTGCATACTACCGGGAGGACGGTTCAACTCTTATCGGAACCACAACTGCGAATGGAGTATTCAGTTATCCGATCACAAATTCTGTTTCTACAGTTGGTGCAAGTTACTGGACCGGAATGCGACAAGATTGGACTAATGTGGCCAACGATGATTGCAATGATTGGACTGGTGGTGGTACGGGACGAGGTGGCTATAGCACCCTCACTGACAGCAGAGCTTTCGGAGGTGATGGATATAATGGTGGCTGTTTAAATCCAGACACTGTTGCTTGTGCTGAACAATAGATTCATCTTCTCCAACGGGATTGATAGTCACCATTGGGATCATAGATCGAAGCTTGTCTGCGTACATCGAAAATTCGGTCCCGAGGATCAGTTCCAACTCCTGCAAGATACTGCCAATTGCCAAAGTTGTTTTCCGGGTCTTCATCGATAAGTTGCTCCTCAAACCATTGTGCGCCCAGGGTCCAGTCAAGTTGAAGTGTCTTTGCTAAATAGCTGGCAACATTTTGTCTTCCTCGATTTGACATCCAGCCTGTGAGAAGGAGCTCTCGCATGTTGGCGTCTACAAATTGCTCCCCTGTCTCGCCAAGAGTCCAAGATGAGAAAAGATCTGGATCCTCCTTAAAAATAAAAGGTGAGGACTTAAGACCATCTCGCTTGAAAAAAGATTCTCCTTGGATGAAGGCAAGATACTTGAAATAATCCCGCCAGATGAGTTCATATACGAGGGCATCGATACCTTGATTTTTTCCTCTCACTTCTTCATATTTTTTGAGTTCCCAGTAAATGCGGCGAGGTGAAAGTGCTCCCCAGGAAAGCCATGGCGAGAATTTACTTGAATCATCTACATTGATCATTCCATTTCTCGTTTCATGGTAGTAATCGACCGCATTCGTGCCCCATAAATAATGCTGCAAACGTTTTAGCGCTGATGAATTTTCCTCGAGTGGAGAAACGATTTCCTGTGGGATTTCCCAATTCGCTTGAGCGAACTTTTTAAACTTGGTGAAAGGAGTTAAGTCTTTAAGAGATAGGCCTGCTGCTTTGTCCGAAGGGTATAATGTTAGCTCGCCCAGTTCCTTGAATTCGACAGAAAGATTCTTGGTGATTTGAGAAAGTTCATTTTTTTCCCGAAAATTCATTCTTTGGTGGGTGATGACTACGTCGGCTTTGAGATCCGATGTAATTTCAGGAAGAGCGAATTGGACTCGCTTGCTTACATGTTGAAGATGAATGCCGGCCTGATTCAGATTCAGTTGCAACTCCTCAACTGATTTTTTCCAGAAATTAAATTTTGCTTCGCTTGATCTCTCTGGAGGAAAGACAACTGCAGAGATTTTACTGGAATTCTTGAGGGCCCATTCAAGCCCTGAATGATCGTGAATCCTTAAATCACGATGGAACCATATTAGTGTATGCATTAAATTTCCTTGAATGGTGCAAAGGACACTTGGAGTTCTTTTGTGTAGGTTGCCGATTCCAGCTTCAGCGATTTTGTCTCCCCCAAAAGTGTCGTGAATTCTTCGGAGTAATTCTCCACAGAAAAATCCATCACCGGCCAAGGGGCGTGAACCACTCTTCCCTGATAATTTCTCCCTTTATGTTTCAGAAAGAGGGAGTATCGTTCTGTGGCCCAGACTTCAAGTGGTGAAGGAGATTTCGTAGAACCAATCTCACCTGATAGAGAAAGTTTGTAGGGAAGTCTTTCGTGATTAAATGAGATTCTATTTTCAGATTTCTTTCCCGATATTCGAGAATATCGATAGGGGAGTCGGAAAAACCAGCGAGCAATTTTTTCTCCGATTAAAGAATCAGTATCCAGAGTAAAGAAATAGACACCAGGTATCCCATTCACCCGAACATAAGTTCTGAGGTTGAGCTCCAGGAGTTCTGAGACTGCTGGCACAGTTGGCAGAAAGGGAAATCGTATTCGGTCCATTTTGAATGGCACGACTGAGAGGACTGCCTTTCCGTCATAAAGATCGAGTGGAAAAGGAACATGTTTTTGAATTTCTTCTTTATCGACAGTGTAGTGGAGAAAAATAATATCCCGCCAACGCTGATAAATAAGCGCTCCCTTATCCTGAAGAGAGAGAGCTATAAAGTAGAGGACGAATTGAAATAAGGTTCGGGCCCAAAGAATCAATGGTGAAGAAATACCAAAGATCTCAATCCCTTTCAGAGAAACATAAACGTGTACGGGCAAAAGGAGCAAAAGGTAGAGAGCACTCGTCCTTGCGAAAAAATCTCGGTTCTTTCTCTGGATCAGGCCGAGTGCTAAAACAATTTCTAATATACCAGTGACAAATATTATTTCTAACTTAAAGGGCAATGACTCAGGAAGGGCAGGGAGAAACCTTTCTGGTGAGATAAGGTGCACCATACCTGCAATAAAAAAAAGCGAGCTTAAAAAGGCCCGTCTTAAGTTCATTCGATAGACTTCCACAGTCTTTCAATTTCACGCTCAGTCAGATTTTCAAGACCAACGGAAAACTCTGAAACAGTTTCTGAACCAGTCTTTTTAACTCCTCTCATCATCATGCACATGTGAGCGCCTTTCACTCTTACGGCAACAGCACGTGGTTCCACGACTTCAAAGATTCCCTGAGCAATCTCTCGTGTCAGACGTTCCTGAACCTGAAGTCGTTTTGCATAGACTTCAACGATTCTTGGGATTTTAGAGAGACCCAGGATTTTGTCTTTTGGAACATAAGCAACACTCACCTGGCCCCAGAACGGAAGCATGTGGTGTTCGCACAGACTAAAGAAGTCGACGTCTTTCACGCTAACGAGACCGCCTTCACCTTGGAAAATTCCTTCTCCAACTGCATCTCTTGCTGTCAGCTGATAACCTCCACAGATTTCCATCATGGCCTTGGCAAATCTGTGTGGAGTTCTTTCTAGACCCTCACGCTCGAGATCTTCTCCAATCGATTGGATAACGAGCTCGGCTGCGTGTTTCAGCTTCTCTGCAGGAGTTTGGTAGGGAACAAATAGAGTTTTATCATTCAAATCGAGAGCTTCATGTGGAAATTTCATAGTTTTGTCCTTTGATGAGCCTTATTCTTGCACAGCTTTTGTTCATGTGAACCCTGTGCAAAACATGTGCTAAAATACTTTCCAGGAGAATCTATGAATTTTTCAGCAGTTGTACGTCTGGTAGGAATCAACGAGAACACCCTTAGGGCCTGGGAAAGGCGCTACAACGCCGTTACCCCTGAAAGAGATGACAAGGGGAGAAGGATTTATTCGAGCAAGGATGTGGAGAGAATTCAGCTTCTATCTGCTCTGGTAAAAGAGGGCAATTCGATCGGACTCATTTCGCAACTGAGTAATCAGAAACTCAAGGCGATGCTTTCAAAGAGTCTTTCACCTGAGGCATCGACTGTGCAGACTGACAGTAAGGCCCAAAAGATTTTAGGTAGCATCATCGATGCACTGGAAAAGTTTAGTCTCGAAAGTCTTCATCATACTCTTCAACGAGCACGATTTGAAATGAGTACTAAAGAGATCGTTGTGGATCTCATTCGTCCACTCATGCAGGAAGTAGGACGCATGAGCGAAATAGGGAAGCTCACCATTTTGCAGGAACACATTTTATCTTCCCTGCTTCGTGATTACCTGGGAAACATCCACCAGTCTCTGTCTCCCTATGACTTTGCTTCCCGAAAAAAATCAAAGTCTGTGATTCTTACTACACGTGAGGGTGACCTTCATGAATTCAATATTCTGATGGCAGCGATTCTCTCGAATGTTTATAAATTTCAGACTTATTATCTCGGACCGAATATGCCGGCCGAAGATTTAGTCATTGGATGCCAGAGGCTTCGACCTGATTTTCTCGTTTTAGGATTCACGTTTCTTCCACCCGAAAGAGATATTATTTCACCTGAAGAATATCTTTTAAGATTAGATAAACTTCTTCCAAGAAGTATTACCTTCTGCTGTGGTGGAGCTAGTGAGCTCGCGATGAGTAAAATTTCTAAGGACAGGGAAGTATTACGGATGACTGGACTCGATGATTTGGATCGTTTTTTCGCTTCGAAATCGATCTTGTAATATTAGCGTCCGAATTTTTTTGAGACTCCATATTTAAACAGAGGGTTTATATATTTGGCGATCCTGAGTCCTGCACCGGTTGGAGTTAAAAGTGATGGGAGGAGAACTGATTCATCCCGGTGGATGCAGTCTCTGATCATTAAGGCGTATTTCTCGGGACTGATGTGCTCGTCCGGAGTTTCAAGATTTTTTCCATAGAGTGGTTTAATCTCATCATACATTCTTGTCTTCACACCTGGTGTAATAAGAAGAAGAGTGGAGACTCCAGAATCCTTCAATTCTATTTCCAGACAATTCGTAAATGCTGCAACAGCCGCCTTCGAAGCAGCATACGTACTGGCACACGGAAAGTGCATGATCGCCGACACGCTCGAGTTATTGATAATTTTCCCTGACTTTCTTTTCACCATTCCCGGTATGAGTCCACGAGTGAGGTGAATGAGAGAATTCAGGTTAACCTGAAGCATCTGGTAAATGTCATCGAGTGGCTGTTCTTCAAGAAGTCCACCAGTGAGCATTCCTGCATTATTAAAAAGGATATCAATTCTTTGATCTTTTAGATCATTAAGCAAGGCCTCAACTTCTTCTCTCTTCGCGAGATCTCTTTCCCAAATGGTTATTGAAGCTGCTCCTAACTTGAGAAGATCTTCTTTAAGAGAATCATTTTTCCTGCGAATAACCAGATGAAGATGCGCCTTTTCTCTGGCACACATTTCTGAAAACGCTCGACCAATTCCCCCGGAAGCACCAGTAATGAGAACTTGTTGGTTTTCGATTTTCATTAAATCTGGGCTTCGTTCATCGGAGCTTTCAGTGCACTTTTCTTATGGAGCCCATTCAAAATGTCTTTCTGAATTTCTGCAAACGCTTTAGGCATCGGTCCTTCAAACTTCGAGAAGAACTCCGAGCTTCCTGCAATTTCATTTTCCCATTTCGCTGAATCAAGGCTTGTGAGATCAGCGAATTTCGCCTCATTCATATCAAGACCATTCCAGTTAATGTCACTAAACGATGGCATGACACCAACAGCTGTTTCAACACCTTTTGCTTTACCTTGAATTCTTCCAACCATCCATTCAAGCACACGTGCGTTCTGACCGAAACCAGGCCACGCAAATTTGCCTTCTGCATTCTTTCTGAACCAGTTTACACCGAAGATAAGAGGAGCTTTCTTGCCAGCTTTTGCACCCATCTCGATCCAGTGATTGAAGTATGAATCAAAGTTGTATCCGCAGAATGGAAGCATCGCCATCGGATCACGACGAACAACACCAACTGCACCAGTAGCTGCTGCAGTTGTTTCAGAACCAGTTGTAGCAGCGATATAAACTCCGTGTTCCCAGCTCTTCGCCTGGTACACAAGAGGAATTGTATCCGGACGACGACCACCGAAGATCATGGC
>JBEIQF010000420.1:0-2750 GCA_040376635.1 Halobacteriovoraceae bacterium | reverse complement strand
TGTACCAGGGAAATATTCAGCTACTGGCCGCCAGGCTCTATTCCGGACAGACTACAAATTTCAGGACAACTGGCGGTGGGTTTGCTCCGGTTTTTGTCACTCCTTAGCACTGCGTTAGCGGTAATTTTTACAAAACTCCCCTCTTGGGTGGCCACTCAGGACCCTATTTTATAAATACCTCGCACATCAATAAGGGGTAATTATGATCATAAAATCATGGATCATGTTGTTTGCAACGCTGGTTTTCTTCCAGAGTGTGGCAAAAGCAGAAACTGTTTACACGACAGTCTTTAACGTATTTGAGTCTATGAAGACTGAGAGACTTCTTGTCCTCTCTGGAGTCGACGGACGAGTTTACAAAACTTCTAAGAACGAAGAAAACACTGAAATGTTGAAAGCTCTCGTTGGCCGTGTTGTTCGTCTTGATTACACAGTCAGCGGAAGAGAATCTCTCATCACGAACATCCGTGAAGCACGTTCAAATGAAGTAGATACAAGAACATTAGATCTTAATCACTTCAGATATAACGAGCTAAGACAGTTTGCTCCGACAGATCTTCAGTCTGTAGAAAAAGCGACTGATGTTTTCAAGAAGATGCTTAATGATGGTGACAAGAGTCGTTCTGAATGTTTCAAACGTGCACATATGTGGTCATACGATATGTGGTCTAACCTTGGAATTTCTTCTGAGAAGATGTTCATTTTCTGGACGAAAAGATTTCAGATTCTTGAAGAGTACGACTGGTGGTTCCACGTTGCTCCAACTGTTACAGTTGCAGGCGAAGATTATGTAATGGATGGAACATTTTTCGATAAACCTACGCCGCTGGTAGAATGGAAAAATTACTTTCTTAAAACAGACAAGATCACATGTCCGATGATTGATAAGTACCAGGACTTTGAAAGTGTTCACTGGACAAGACTTTGTGTTCTTATGAAAGTTCCGATGTACCACTTCAGTCCTCTTGATATTCAATTCAGAGACAAACAAGGAATTGAAAGAAATCACTGGGTACTTGAAGAGCTTCAGGATGCTCGTAAAGCATTCAAGAACTGGGAACATGAGTACGAAGGCCTTGATACAGGCAAATACGTCAGAAAATTTTAAGGATTACACTATATGAAAAACATAATTCTGGTAACACTTGCAGCGATCTCTCTTTCTGTCTCTGCTCATACCATTCTTGGTACACAGATTCTGAAAGGATCTATCAAAACAAAGTTCGATCTTAACGGTGTGAAAACGACCTGTAAGATCAAAGTTGATAAGGTAAAAAATCTGAGACTGGAAGATTCTTACGGGAACCCGGCCTACAACGTAAGACTTGAAATCAACCTTAAAGGTGATGACAGCGAAAGAAGCATTTCAATCCGTTATGATAAGGACATCTGGCTTAACAACCTTTTCACGAACGGAACTCGTTCTGAAGTTCGCGATTTTGAATATGCTGGTCTTGATGGAACAAAAATGATGATTGATCGTAATGGCAGAATCAAATCTGTTACCTTCACATATGTGAACCGTCCGATTACCTGTTCTTTTTAATCTATCTTTCAGAGGGGCACTTATGAGTGCCCCTATTTCTCCCGCAATAATTACCACTGTTTAATTTTCTTTCACCCAATCCAATTCGGCTTATAATGATTTAAACCTTTATTTTTCCATGGAAGGGGAAATTGTTATGGAAATTATCCAATGGACCATTAGATTTATCGTAGAGGGTGGTGTCTTCATGTACGTCATCCTTGCAGTATGGGCGTTCGCCTTTGCTGTAGCTCTGGAACGATTCAAGAAACTATCTTACACATTTGACGTTGATGGACCTTCATTCATGAATGAACTTCAGCGCTACATTCTTTCGAATGACATTCAAGGTGCTATCAGAGTTTGTTCAGGATCTGCAGCTGCACTTCCGAAAGTTCTGAAGAGCGGTTTAAAGAGAGCTAACCAGTCACCTGAGCAGGTTCAGAATGCTATCGATGCAACTGCACTGGAAGTGATTCCGAAAATTGAAGCACGTATTCCGTATCTTCAACTTGCGGCCAACCTTTCAACACTCTTCGGTCTACTTGGTACAATTCAGGGTCTGATTCAATCATTCTCTGCTGTATCAGCCGCTGACCCTACACAGAAAGCAGAAGTCCTTGCAAAAGGTATCGCAGTAGCGATGAACACAACTGCCCTCGGTCTTTTCTCAGCAATTACAATCATGATGATTCACGCTTTCCTTATGGCAAAGTCTGAGAAAATCGTGAATGAGATTGATGAGTTTTCTGTAAAACTACAGGACTTGTTGGGTACAAAGAAAGCAATCGACGAGTAAGGAATAGCTTATGCTACGAGTTCCTACCAGCCGGAAACGGAAGAAACCAGAAGAGAAACTGAATCTTGTCCCTATTATGGACTCAGTGTTCATTTTTATTTTCTTTCTTCTTATGTCGGCAAGCTTTCTGAAAATCTATGAAATCGGTTCTCCGATTCCTATCATCTCTGATCAGGATCAGCCAAAACCTGAAAAAGAGCCTTTGGCACTTACGATGCAGGTTGATACGAATGAGATTACCGTTTCATCAGGTGTCCCTTCCCGTGTACTCAGAAAGTTTTCCCGGCAGGCTTCCGGTGATTTCAACTATGATGAAATTCACACGGCCCTTATTGATCTGAAAAAGCAGCATGTCGATGAAGATACAATTATCTTCGAACCAGTTGGTGATCTGACTTACGAAGAAATCGTAAAGATCATGGATGC
>JBEIQF010000158.1:0-7219 GCA_040376635.1 Halobacteriovoraceae bacterium | reverse complement strand
TTGAACGTAGTGAGCTTGTCCGCGTTTTGCTTTTTCGATGTCGATTGAGTTTTCACCGAAGAATTTTTCATAGCGCGGAGGTTTTGATGAGAAAACCGCAGCAGTGAGTTCTTCAATTGTGTCGTTATTTTCTTTTAGCCACACTTCAAGTTCTTTCAGATCAGTTCCGCGACCGATTTCATTCCAGAGGAAGTTTGTGTAAACCGGGTTACCAGAAACAATCGAGCCGTCTGAAAGCCAGCGGTTTTTGTATTTTAGGTTCCACCAAACTGCAGGCTTGGAATCAGCGACCATTTTCTCAAGCTTGTTTTGGCGAGGGAAGCGGTGTGAGAGTTCTGTGCGTGTGGCGTAGGCATCTTGCTTGCGTTTAGCAAGTGAAAGGGCCACTTGCGCTAATGATGTATCAAGACCAACAGAAACTGGTTCTTTTGTTCCGACATATTTCAGGTTGTTTTTCGCGCGAACAAGAATTTGTCTCTCGCCTTCAGTTGCGTGAAGCATTTCTTTGAAGATGAACGTGTTCACATAAGGAGCAAGAGTTGCACCTCTGCGGAAAAATTCATTCGCACGTGGGAAACGGTTTGTGAGACCAAGAACTTTCACACCGAAGAGATCAGCTGTGTGACAAGCGGCACAGCCAAACGTGAGGGCCTTTCCATCAACAGTGTCACGGAGAGTTGCACCCATCGGTAATTCTTTTTCTTCGGCCGTCATGAGAGGAAATTCATTGGGAGTTTCGGCCTGGATTCCATTCGGGAAATCATGTACGCCGAGCCAGTTGAAAACTTCATCCATGGATTTAAAGGGAGAAACTACTTTTGCTAGATCAAAGAGTAATTTTCTGACCGGGCCATTCGGCTCACTTTCAAAAAAGTTTTTAAGAGGTTCATAGGGAATCATCAGTTCACTGACTGTGACTGGATAAATGAAAGCGTGCTTTCTTCCTTTCATCACCTTTGATTTGAATTCAGAGGGAGAAAGCTCATAAAGATTTTCGCGTGGGTGAGTGACTTCGTAATCACGACTCCAATCCGCCTGAGCGAAAACCGATAGAGGAAGTGTAAATAAGAATAGTTTAAATACGCTCTTTTTCATCCTTCTATGATTCAAATTTGGAGCGTAAAGGTCAACTGCTCTTTTCTAACATCGCGAATGGGATTCAGTGTTAGAAAAAAACTATTTTGCTTTGTTGACGGGCCTTGGGCGTCTCTATCATGATTGGTTCCGAAATCATTAAGCCATGGTTTCACCTCCCAGATCTAATAGGGCCCGTGAATTTGACCTCACGGGCCTTTTTTTTTGCTCTGAGAATGAAATTAGCCAACTTTCTTAACGGATTCTTTGATCTTCAAAAACTCTGATTCAATCTTTTTAGCATCGAGTGGGAACTGATAATAACCATTCGCGCCTGAAGCTGTTTTCTGGTGCATTTTCGCTTTCTCCGGAGAGATCGCTTTTGCCATGATCATAGTTTTTGTGAACGGAAATTTTTGTTTGATCTGAGCTGTTAATTGATTCACAGCTTTTGGATTTACGTCGTAGTTGAACACGCAAATTTGGAAAGTTTTGCTTCCGAGAAATTTATTTAATTCATTCAGTGAAGTTGCAATTTGATAGTCAAATCCCTTCGGGAATTGTGGTTTAGACTTCTGAAAAAAGTCAGATTGAAAATCGAAAAGAACAACAGTTACAGGTTTTTGTATTGATGAAGTTGTTGCAACTGCAGGAGATGATTTTGCTTCCTGAACGGGCATTGTTTTTGGCGCACTTGAAGAGACCGAAACATCTTCCGGGCCAACAGCGAATTCAAGTTCCTGTGCGATATTCGCCAGGTCTTCTTCCTGTTTCAATTTCTGTTTTTTAAGCGCATTTAAGTCTAAAACGACCGTTGGCTTATCGTCATCATCACCGGACATGGATGCTCCTGAATCAAACCATTATTTCAATATCTTAACACCTCTTCGGCAGGTCTTTACTGAAATTTAGGGGGAACGTACTTTTCCTGAGGGAGTGGTCCCTCTGAAACCTCAAGTTTCCTCAAGTAAATCCGATAAGTAAGGTAAGGATAGGTGACTAAAAAAATGGCCTTTGATGATTTAGACCTCGAGTTTGAAGACGAGGACGAACAGAATAAGAAGAAGAAAAGCGAGGCGATCCACGTCGATGGAGACCTTGAATTTCATACTCCGGAAGGAGCGAAACCGAAAGCTGTTCCTCCGCAAAGACCACAGGGTGCAGGTACTGCTCCTGGGATTCAGCGTCCAGCTCCTGGTAAACCAGCTGAAGTGAGAAAGATTGATGAGGCACGAGCTGCTCAGGCACAAGCACGTCCTCAACAAGCTACATCTGCACCACGTCCGGCAGGAGCTCCTCAGGCACAACCACGCGTTGTAGGATCTAGTGCACTCAAAGAGGATGGAGCTTACGATCTTGAATCACAGCAAGTGGTCGAGATGCGTGAGCAAATGAGAAAAGTGCAGCTTGAGGCTGAAGTCAAAGTTCAGGTTGCGGAATTTAAGACAGAATATCTCACTGAGATGCTGAGCGATATGAAACTGGCGTCTCATCAAATCGAACAGTTACTCGTCCGAATCAATGCTAAGCACCCAGATATGAAGAATGAAGTGCTTATGATCAAAAAGATCCTTGCCGATTTCACTGCTAAGAAAAGAAAATAGTCCATACCTCTAATTAGGGATGGATTATGAGATCACTATTTTTCCTTATTACACTTGTGTCTCTCAATGCCTCTGCCGCATTTGAAAAACTCAACGTCAAAAATCTTGATCTTGATTACAAGGCCCCTCATGGTGCCGGTACAGTTGAGAAAGTCGGCATCGGTATGTCGCTTCAACCTGAGGCCTTCCCGATTGATATTAACCGCACAGAAAATTCTTTTGAAATCACTTCTCCCTATATGGATTTCACTTGGTACAAACCTTTGAAGTTTATCTATGACGTTCAGGAGCTCGTAACTAAAAAAGCGAGTGTTGCCCTCGGTACTGATGTTCACTTCATTGAAAGTGATTATGTCATGCTGAAACCAGGAAAAGGCGGAGAGTACAAAGCAGAACTTCTTAAGGCCGTCTGTGATGGTGATGCAAAAGGTGAGTTCGAAGAGAGACTTCTTGAAGACTGCCGCACAAAACTTGACCTCACGATCAAGAAAATTGACGTGCCCGTGGATTTCTTCTTAGTTCGTCTTCTTGAATCCATTCCTCAATTGCCTGCACCAGATATGGATATGCCAGGTGATAATGTTGTCGCTTCCATCAAAAACGGAGATTTTTATCTTCAGGTTTATATCAAGTATGTTTTCTACGCAGGTTTAAGAGCGTGGGGACATATGCAGTATGAAAATGATCGTAAGGTGATTGCTTTAAGAGTGGATTCAATTAAATTCGGTTATCTCTCTGTCACAAGTCTTGTGATGAAAAAACTGCAGGAAATTATCAAGAGTCCAGACGTAAAAATTGATCCACCATGGATCAGAATCAACATTGAGAAAATGCATGACACCCAGTCTCGTTAATATCGGCAACGTAGAAGCACTACAGGTACTCGGAAAAGACCCGTCAGTTGGCGTGATCTTTTTCCATGGTTATGGCGCAAATATGCATGACTTATTTCCGCTTTGGGAAATGTGGCATGCTGATAAGTTCAACTGGTATTTCCCGAATGGTGTTCATTCACTCAATATGGGGTATTACGAAGGGCGCGCGTGGTTTTCGATCGATATGGCAAAGCTTGAAGAGGCGATGAGAACCGGAAAATCGAGAGACATGAGAGGAACAATTCCTCCGGAGCTGGATGATACTCTTAAGTCGCTAGAGAGCATGGTTCGTGAACTTTCAAAAAAACACAAAACGATTATTCTTGGTGGTTTCAGCCAGGGAGCAATGTGCGCTTCTCATCTGGCCATGATGGAGAGTCTTAAAGTTGATGGACTGGTTCTTCTGTCGGGTGCACTTTTGGCAGAAGATAAAATGCCTAAACAAGCGAAAGGCATTCCTTTCTATCAGTCTCACGGAACGAGTGATCCAGTCCTCACGATTGAGGGGGCCAAAGAGCTGGAGCAGAAATTACTTTCAATGAATTTTCAGGGTAAATTGCATACCTTCAGCGGAGGACACGAAATCCCGGCGATGGTTATCAATGATGTGAAAAGATTTTTACACCAGTTTGCTTAGTTCAGGTTCCAACACACTTTTACGTAAGCGGCACGTTATTTGACACTCTGTTTACGTAGAAGTGTGTTGGAACCTATTAGTGACGGATGAGCATCTCAACTGCATCGGGCACAGAACGCTCAAAAGTTGCTTTAATGGCCTCGTAGTTCTGCATGAACTTCATTCCGCGCACACCAATGTTTGATCCGCAATAGCCGCCATAGATGTCTTTAATGGTATGTGAAGTTGTGATGACTTCCGGATCTTTAAAGAGGTAACGGTAGTCTTTTGATTGAGTCACAAATTCGTAAGCAAGGTTAAGCATCAAAGAGGCGAGATAAGCGTCTTCTTTCTTTGTTCCTTCTCTCTCTAAAGCTTTCGCAAGGTAAAGCGGCACATAAAAATGATAGATATTTCTGTTTAAGTCTTTTTGAATTTCATGAGGGTAGAAAAGCTCGCGGTAATTTTCTTCTGAAGCATCAAGGATCAAATTGATGGTATCAATCACGCGACTGAGAAGTTCTTTTGTCGATTCAAAGTTTACAGTTCCCGTCACTCGCGCGCGCTCCAGATAAGCAATGTGAAGTTTCATCATGCTTGTATCCTGGAACAGAGTCGCGATCACCTGGGCCGTCATATAATCTGTCTTATAATGAGCTTTGGTCACATCCCATACATTGAGAGTTGTCTTCTCACCAACCAGGTATTTATAGAGCTGCTGATTGAGATCATACAAGTACGTGCTGGTTTTTGGATTTGATAGGAGAGTAATAAGATTTTGTTTGAAGGCCACAAAAACAAAAGATCTCGGGTTCCAGGTATCATCAGTTGATGGAGGAGTTTTATCGTCCGAGAAGATCACGTCATAATCAAGAAGCACGATCATTTTTTTGACAGCATCTTTGCACGAGCGTTTTTGATTTGATGGTAAATAGGTTGAGCAACGGCTTCCGATGACTGAGCCCAGGGCAAAGTCACGTAATCCTCTGGATTCAGCGATAAATCTCAGAAGTCCATTTGATCGACGAAGTGCGCTATCTGTATGGGCGTGAGTGAAAGAAGAGATAATGATGAGAAAAAAAATCAGTAATGCTTTTTTCATTCTTATAAACTGCTTTAAGAGATTGTATTGGTCAACCAAAATGAACTTTCAGTTTGCCTTGTGTCACAATCTTTAACTCATGAACTTTCTTGGTTTTGACGTTTCCACACCTTTTTTCCTGTCTTATAATATTCGACATCATCAACCCCCATTTGCAGAGCATTTTTATGACAGTTTCTCACGATTATTCTTATGTCTCGTCTTCTGATAACGCTTTCATCGACAGCCTATACACAGATTACAAACGTAATCCGGACGCTGTTGATAATTCATGGAAACAATTTTTCCGTGGAGTAGAATTTGCTCTCGCAAATCCTGAAGCTCAAACTGAATCAAGCGCAGGTGTTGTTCCTGGTAATTTAGGAAAAGAGTTTAAGGTTTATCGCCTGATTCAATCATACCGTTCTCGCGGACATCTTGTTTCAACAACAAACCCGATTCGCGAACGTGTGAACCGTTTCCCACGTCTTGATCTTGAAGATCATGGATTAACAAATGCTGACCTTGAAGAGTCATTTGCTATTGGCGAAACACTTGGTCTTAAAAATGCAAAACTAAAAGATATTATCGCTCGCCTGAAATCACTATACTGCGGCAACATCGGTGTAGAGTTCATGCACTCAAATGACTCTGATATCCGTGAATGGTTCCAGCAGAGATTTGAATCATCTGAGGGGAATACAGGTTTCACAATTGAGAAGAAAAAACGCATCCTGACTAAACTTAATGAAGCTGTAGCGTTTGAGAATTTCCTTCACACTAAATATGTTGGTCAGAAACGTTTCTCGCTTGAAGGCGGAGAAAATACAATTCCAGCTCTTGATGCCATCGTCAATGCTTCGGCAAACTTTGGTGTTGAAGAAGTTGTAATCGGTATGGCCCACCGTGGTCGTCTGAATGTTCTGGCGAACATCATGGGTAAAACTTACGAATACATCTTCAATGAATTTGAAGGTCAGGCAACTCCGGATCTTACGATGGGCGACGGAGATGTGAAGTACCACATGGGTTACTCTTCTCAGGTTACGACTACTGGCGGACAGAAAGTTTACTTAAAACTTATGCCGAACCCGTCTCACCTTGAAGCGGTATCTGCTGTCGTTCTTGGTTATACTCGTGCTCAGGGCGATACACTTTATAAAGAAGATCCGAATAAGATGCTTCCTATCATCATCCACGGTGATGCGGCAGTAGCTGGTCAGGGTATCTGTTACGAAACTGTTCAGATGTCTGGTCTTAAAGGTTACAATGTTGGAGGCGCGATTCACTTCGTGATCAATAACCAAGTTGGTTTCACGACTGACTTTGATGATGCTCGTTCATCTGTTTACTCAACTTCAGTTGCCCGCGTTCTTGAAACTCCGGTTCTTCACGTTAACGGTGATGATGCTGAGGCTGTTGTGTATGCAGTAGAACTTGCTGCTGAATTCAGAGCTAAATTCAAGAAAGATATTTTCGTGGATATGGTTTGTTACCGTAAACACGGTCACAACGAATCAGATGAGCCTAGATTCACTCAGCCTAAATTCTATAACTTGATTTCTAAGCACGCTAACCCTCGTGAAGTTTACAAAGATAAACTCATCGAAGGTAAGCAAATCGAAGCTCAGCTCGCTGTCCAGATGGAAGAGCAGTTCAAGAACCTTCTTCAAGAACGCTTCAACATGGTTAAACAGAAGCCGCTTCCTTATCTTTACCAGAAGCCTGAAGAGCAGTGGAAAGCTTTCCGCCGCTCAACTCCGAAGGATTTTGATTATTCTCCGAAGACATCTGTTTCTAAAGCTGATCTTGAAAATGTTTTGAAAGGTCTGACAAGTCTTCCAAAAGATTTCAAACCGATTCAGAAAATCGATAAACTTATCGAGGAGAGATCTAAGCGTTGGGCAGATGACCAGTTAGACTGGGCACTTGCTGAACACATGGCGTATGGTTCACTTCTTCAGGAAGG
>JBEIQF010000026.1:0-17126 GCA_040376635.1 Halobacteriovoraceae bacterium | reverse complement strand
TCATGGAAATCAACGATGAGAGTAAAACTCCCTTCTGATCTTCGCGGAACTCTTCCGTATGGCGGCTTCTTTGCTTGCCTTGATCATGACCCAAGAGAATATTTTGCATTAGAGCCAAATCCAGAAAATAATCCGGACTTTCACCGTCCTGAACTTTTTTTACCTCTGAATCATGAGTGAACTTATCCTCGTTCCGACACCCATCTCTGATGAACTTCCACTCGAAAGCGTGGCGCTCGAACTTTTGAAAGCTGATGCTTTAAAAGAAGATGTTGTTCTCTTAGTTGAGGAACATAAAGTGGCAAGACAGCGTTGGCTACGGTGGGGTTTGCCTCGTGAGGCGATCGAAAAATTTGAACTTTATAACGAGCACACGTCTGACAAAATGAAAGACGAGGTGATGAAAAAACTCATGGCCGGTAAAAAAGTTTATCTCATGAGTGATTGCGGCCTTCCTGCGTTCTGTGATCCTGGACAAAATCTTGTTGATCTGTGCCACAAGCGCGGAGTGAAGGTGACTTCAACTCCATTTCCAAATTCGATAGCCCTTGCCGTTGCATTAAGCGGATTTTCGCATTCACGTTTTTCATTCTCAGGATTTGTTCCGGTAAAAGAACCAGATCGCGACAATTGGATCAAGAGTGAGTTAAAGCGTCCGGAGACTTTAGTCTGGATGGAAACTCCCTATCGCTTAAAAAAACTTCTCGAAGATTTGGTGAAGTCCAATACGAAGAGAGAGATCTTTTTGGGGATGGATTTAGGCAGTCCGACTGAGAAGCTTTTAAGGGGATTTGCCGGATCTATTCTGAAGCAACTGACCGAAGGCGAAAAGCGCGAGTTCGTCTTGATTGTAGGCCCCGCCTAGTTAGACATTCCTGAGGTGTAAGCAAAGTCCAAGTTCGGGACCTTCAAACCCACTCAAAATCATAGTAAAATCAGCACATTAAGCCTTTTGCCGTGGGACACAATAAGCCCATGACATCGTAACTCTTTTTTGATAAATGAGTGGCTATGAAAACAGTTCAAAAACTCCCTTTTTCTGATGAGTTAGCATCAAGGAAAGGGGATCACATTGACCTCGCCAAAAAAGCGAGAACAGAAATCGAGTCAATCGATTCGCGTTTCAATTACGAACCCATGTTTTTTTCGCATCCAAAATCTGATGACACATGGAAAGTAAAATTTCTCGGCACTGAATTCAATTACCCTGTCTGGGTTTCTTCCATGACTGGAGGAACTGATCACGCCAAAACAATCAACGAAAATCTAGCAAAGCTTTGTGGTGAATTCAAACTCGGAATGGGACTTGGTTCTTGCCGCTCGCTTCTCTCTGATCGCTCACGACTCAATGAGTTTGCCGTGAAGAAATTCATGGGTTCTCAACCGCTGTATGCCAACATTGGCATTGCCCAGGTGGAAGAGCTTCTGGAAAACGGTGAAGAATATAAGCTTCATGAAATGGTGAAAGTGGTTGAGGCCGATGGTCTGATCATTCACATTAATCCGCTTCAGGAATGGTTCCAGCCGGAAGGCGACCGTTATAAAAAATCTCCTCTCGAGACTCTTGTGCGTTTCCTTGAGAAAGCATCCTATCCGGTGATTGTTAAAGAAGTTGGACAGGGGATGGGACCAAAATCCTTGAGAGCTCTTCTGGAACTTCCGATTGCAGCAATTGAACTCGCTTCATTCGGCGGAACAAACTTTACGATGCTTGAGAAAATGCGTGCTTCTGAAGATATGACGAGGGAAGGATTCATCAACGTCGGTCATACGGCCCTTGAGATGATCGAGATCCTGAATGCCCTTCCTACACGCAACAAAGAGATCATCATCTCCGGCGGTGTGAAATCGATGCTGGATGGTTATGAACTCAAAGCAAAACTAAAAACAAATTCAGTCATCGGTATGGCGTCTGCTTTCCTGGAACCGGCGCTCGCTGATTATGAAACACTAAAGAATTATTTCCTGCGCCAACGTGAATCGCTTCTAACCGCGAAAACACTTTTGGAAGTGAAGGAGGAATTGTGAAAACAGTTACTGGTTTTTCGAAGATGTCTAAAGAACAAAAGATTGAATGGCTTTCGGAACAACTTCCGACTGATGCCAGCTCTCTTGTTAAAAACATGCCTCATTACTGGCATCACGATAAGTCTGTTCAGAAGCGCTTTGATGAGTTCTCTGAAAATACTTTAACGAACTATGATCTTCCTTTCGGGATTGCACCAAACTTCCTGATCAACGGAAAAGTATATTCTGTTCCTATGGTGATTGAAGAATCATCTGTGGTGGCAGCCGCTTCTCTCGGAGCTAAGTTCTGGCTTGAGCGCGGTGGATTTAAGTCTACTGTGATCGCGACAAAAAAAGTTGGTCAGGTTCACTTCCAGTGGCAGGGTAACAAAGACAAGCTTCGCCAATACTTTGAAGAGTCAAAAGAATCACTTCTTCAGAGTGTCGCTCATTTAACGATGAACATGGATATCCGCGGTGGCGGTATCGTGGGTCTTGAGCTTGTTGACATGACTGACAAAATTGAAAATTACTATCAGCTCAAGCTTGAAGCAGAAACATGCAATGCCATGGGTGCAAACTTCATCAATTCAATCCTTGAAGAGATGGCGAAAGTATTCCGTGCCGGTGTAGCTGCTGATAACCGTTTTGAAAACTCAGAGAAAGAAGTTCATATCATCATGTGCATTCTTTCTAACTATACTCCTGATTGTGTTGTTGAGTGTTCAGTTGAATGCCCGATTGAGGATCTGGGTGTTGTAGGTGGATTAGAGGCCCGCGAATTCGCAGAGAAATTTGCGACAGCTGTTCGTATTGCTGAAATTGATCCTAATCGCGCAGTGACTCACAACAAGGGTATTATGAATGGTATCGACGCTGTGGTGATTGCAACTGGTAATGACTTCCGTGCTATTGAGGCCTGTGCTCACGCATACGCTGCCCGCAATGGTCAGTATCGTTCACTTTCTTCAGTCACTCTTGAAGGCGATAAATTCAAATTCTCGCTTCGTGTTCCACTTGCCGTGGGAACTGTCGGTGGTTTGACTTCACTTCATCCACTTGCGAAGACTTCACTTGCTGTTCTTGAAAACCCATCTGCTCCTGAGCTTATGCAGGTTATGGCAGCAGTTGGACTTGCTCAGAACTTCGGTGCCGTTAAGTCGCTTGTGACAACCGGGATTCAGAAAGGTCATATGAAACTTCACCTCTTGAATATTCTTAATCAGCTTGATGCAACTCCTGCAGAGATCGAAAAAGGGAAATCCTATTTCTCGGATAAAGTAGTCTCTTTTACTGGTGTACGTGAATTTTTAAATTCAACAAGACAAGGGCTCTAGTACAATGCGCGATCAATACTTTTACGGTCATGGTAAGCTTTTATTGTCAGGTGAGTATTTCGTCTTAGACGGTGCTGAAGCGCTTGCCCTTCCTACGACTGTAGGCCAGAGCATGAAGGTTAAATACCGCCACTCTTATCAGCCGACTCTCAACTGGAAGTCTTTTGATCACTCAGGCAAAGTCTGGTTTGAATCAAATTACGAGTTCTGGCATTTTAATCCAATCAAGCCTCTTGAAGATTATACTGAAAAGTTCGTATCAGATGCTCTGAAAGCTGTTCGCCTTCAGAACCCTCATTTCCTTCGTGATGATATGGACGTGTTTGTTGAAACAAAGATTGAGTTCCCATTAGAGTGGGGACTTGGTTCAAGCTCATCATTTATCTATAACGTTGCTCAATGGGCATACGTTAGTCCGTTTGAACTTTTGAAGAAAACGATCGGTGGATCAGGTTATGATATTGCCTGCGCTCAGGCGATGGGACCTATTTCTTATAAGAGACATGATAATAAACCTCAGTGGGAATCAGCTCCATTCAATCCTTCATTTAAAGACCAGATTTTCTTCATCTATCTTGGTCAGAAACAGAACTCTTACAACGAAGTGATGAAATATACCGAGATGAAGATTGAAAACAAATCTCAGGTGATTTCTGAAGTGACTCAGCTTACTCGTGAAATGATCCACGCTAATGACCTTGTGACATTCAATAAAGTTATTCGCGCTCATGAAGATGTTGTTGGTCGTGCACTTGGTTACCAGAAAGTAAAAGATCTTCATTTCAGTGATTACTGGGGTGAAGTGAAGTCTCTTGGTGCCTGGGGCGGTGATTTCGCTATGGTGACAAGTGATCGTTCACCAACTGAGACTCGTGAGTACTTTGAGAATAAAGGTTTCAAAACGGTGATACCCTTTTCAGAGATCATTTATTCGGAACTCCTTAAATGAAACCGATTCCCTTTGAGACCGGATGGCGCTCACCTTCAAACATTGCTTTCGTAAAGTACTGGGGTAAGAAGGGTCACCAGATCCCGGCCAATCCGTCATTGTCGATGACTCTTAAAGAATGTGTAACAGAAACATTTGTTACATTTTCTCCTTCTGACTCTTTGAAAGTTGAATTGTTCCTCGATGGTAACAAAGAAGAAAAATTCGCAGCAAAAATCCAGAAATACATCGACACTCTTTCTGATTATCCGTTCCTTAAAAACGTCACTTTTACGATCAAGACAAAAAATACTTTTCCACATGGGACCGGTATTGCTTCATCTGCATCGGGACTTTCAGCTTTTGCTCTTTGCTTAACTGATTACCTTTACGCTTTAAAAGGCGAAAAGCAGGATTCAAAGTTCTTCCAGGAAGCTAGTAACCTTTCACGTCTTGCCTCTGGAAGCGCGTGCCGTTCAGTGTATGGTGGTTTTACGAGCTGGGGTGATGAGAGTGATCTCTATGCTTCTCCCTTTGAAGTTCATCCTGAACTCGCTCACCTCAAAGACTCAGTTCTTGTTGTGAGTGGGGAAGAGAAGAAGATCTCGTCAACTGCAGGTCACGGACGAATGAATGAGCATGCTTTTGCTGAAGCTCGTTTTGTTCAGGCAAAAAATAATTATAAGGCCATGGCATCTGCCTTGAGATCAGGAGATGTGGAACAGATGGGGCGCATCCTTGAAAGTGAGGCTTTATCTCTTCACGCCATGATGATGACTTCTCCGGAAGCTTATACACTTTTAAAACCTAATACACTTGCTGCCATGGATATGATCTGGAGTTTCCGTCGTGAGACGAAGCTTCCTCTTTATTTCACACTAGACGCAGGACCTAATCTTCATTTGATCTATCCGGACTCTGTTCAGCACAAGATCAAAACTTTCATCTCGCACGAATTGTCTCCGTTTACTGAAAAAGTAATTGAAGACGAAAGAGGTGAGGGCCCGCAAAAATGCTAGAGCATAAATTCCCTGCGAAAGTATTACTCCTTGGTGAATACACGATCCTGAATGGTTCGAAGGCACTTGCACTTCCTTTTCATGATCTTTCCGGGCAGTGGACTTTTGAGAATAATGGTACTGATTTTCGCCAGAGCTCACGCAAAAGTCTGATGGATTTTAATGAAAGATCAGGTGCAACCCAGATCGATCTTCCCCGGATGAAAAAAGACCTGGAAGATGGAATCTGGTTTCAGTCTTCCATCCCTCAGGGATTTGGACTTGGAAGTTCAGGTGCAGTGATCGCAGCGATCTTTGATCGTTATGGAAAATCATCGGGTGATCTTGATACCGATAAAAAAGAACTCGCAAGGCTCGAGGATTTTTTTCATGGCTCAAGCTCAGGTCTTGATCCACTCGTGAGCCATATTCAGAAACCTCTTCTGATTCATAGTTTCAAAGAAGTCGAAATTCTTAATAAAAGACCCTCACTGGAAGGCTTTTTCCTGCTCAATACCGGCAAGCCACGTCAGACCGGACCGCTTGTAAGCATTTATCAGGAAAAGATGAAAGACCCTCAGTTCAAGCAGGGATGTGCAGAAATCCTCGCTAAAGAGGTGAATTTCGCTATCGACGCTGTCATAAAAAATGACCCGACAAATCTTTTTCATCATCTGTGGCACATCTCGAAATTTCAGTGGGATTTTTTCCCTGAAATGATTCCGACCAAGGAGCGCGGGCCATGGACAAGAGGGATTGAGTCAGGGGATTATGTTTTAAAACTTTGCGGTGCAGGCGGCGGGGGATTCATCCTCGGTTACAGTAACAAGTACAACTTGTCTGATATGCGCCAGATTTTTCCAAACTACGAAATCAAGGAACTGAAATGAAAATGTTCGCAATCGTATTTTCTCTCTTTTCGCTTACAGCGATGGCCATTCCTTCTAAGGAAGTTCAGTTTCAGAAAAGTCTGAACATGGTAATCTCAAATTCGACTCGCCCGGATGTTCGTCCAGGTATGGTTGTGGCCTCACCATCAAGATCAAATCCTGATTACTATTATGACTGGGTCCGCGACACAGCTCTTACTTATCGCTCACTGATTGATTTCTACGAACTCAAAAAAGATCAGAAAATCAAAAAGATGATTTTCGTTTGGATCGATGCTGAGTCTTACCGTCAGAATCAGCCAACGTTCACTGGCCTTGGTGAACCGAAATATTTCATCGATGGTTCTGGCTACACTGGTGGATGGGGACGTCCTCAGAACGATGGCCCTGCTCTTCGTGCACTTGCGATGATCAAATTCGCTCGCCTCATGCTTAAAGAGGGCAACACGGATTACGTTCTTAAAAAACTTTATCACGGTGTAATCCCAGCTGATTCTCCGATCAAAAAAGATCTTGAATACACTGCTCACCACTGGAGAGAGCCAAGCTTCGAACTTTGGGAAGAAGAGATGGGAATGCATTTCTATACACTTCTTTCTCAGCACACTGCTCTTCAAGAGGGTGCAAAACTTGCGAGAGAACTTGGTGATGGCGGCGCTGCTGACTTCTACGAAACTCAATCGCGCCTTGTAGGTGAATTCATCAAGGATGCTTTCCTTGATTCACAAATCGGTATCAAAGCTACCATCAGAAAAGTGAACGGTGGCCTTGGATACAAACATTCAAACATCGACGTAGCACCTCTCTTGGCGCTTCTTCACAACTCACCTTACCAGAAGCTTTTCACTCTTCGCTCAGCTTCGGTTAAGAAGTATGTTGAGACACTTATCAATACATTCCAGAATCTTTACAATATCAACAAAGCTTACCCTGAACTGGGTGTTTCAATCGGTCGTTACCCCGAAGATCGCTATGATGGTTATGAAACAACTGGTGTTGGTAACCCTTGGTTCCTTGCGACTCTTGCTCTTGGTGAATACTACTGCCAGGCACGTAACGAAACGAAGAACCTTAAATACAATGATCTGATTGAAAAACAATTCGCTCGTGCTCTTTTCCACTCTGACAGACAGGGCGGAATGTCGGAACAGTTCAATCACATGACTGGGACTATGCAGGGAGCGATTGAGCTCACTTGGTCGCATAATTCGTTTATGACGGCTATGATGAGATGTGGGTTAGTCAGCAAAAAATAAGTAGAAATGAAAAAGGCTCCTTTCGGAGCCTTTTTTTTTTGATTAGTGATCTAGGTTTCTTGGGCCTTCATCATTCTTGATGAGTGACAGTTTCACCGCATATGACATGGATTTTGCCGGCATGAAGTTGAAGTCCTTCTGCTCTGGCTTCTTTGTTCTCCAGTCTTCTGACACCATAGAAGCTTTCGCCACTTTTCTGTCCATCACGATGCCAGTTTCAAGCTGAGAGCGAAGAGTCTCAAACAACCCAAGCTTCGCCTGGATACGCTGAACTGGAGCAACTTTTGCGATATTATTTAAAAGCTCAGAGATAACTTCTGTACGGTTGTCTGAATCGTAAGCAGCTGCAAGGAATCCAGATTCAATCAAAACTGACTCTTTAATAGGTGCACCTGAAAGAACCCATGAGCGGGCGAATGCAGGTGAAACTAGTGTCGAGAGCATGCTCATACCGCCAGCAGCTGGAACAAGTCCGAACTGACAGTGATTGAATTGAATTTTAGAACTTTTCGAAGCGATACGGATATCAGCTCCAAGGGCGAATTCAGAAGCAAGAGTTTCTGAACCATCACCAAGATCCATCACGATTGTTTGCGGAAGTTGCATCATCGCGAAGATGATCTTCTGAAGCTTCAAATTTGCTTTATCAAGTGCCGAAGCAGTTGTACCTGACAACGTGTCGTACTCAAGGCCTGTAGAGAAGTGAGGAGTGGAAGAGTCGATAAAGATAGAGTTGATTTCAACTCTGGTCGTACACCAGGCGAAAAGGCTCTCTAATTCAAACAACATTTCTAAGCGGAAAGCATTATTCCAATCCGGACGATTGAGAGTCACGAATAAAGTTCGTGTCGTCTTCTCAAGACGTGTAGAAATGGTCGTGTAGTTAAAGAGTTCCTGCATGTCACCGTCCTTGGTTTTCTGCTCAAAAAGTTGTTAAGTTTTTTCTCCGCCATTCCATAGCAAAGAATCAATCTCCTGATTATTTTTTCAAATTTATAGGTACAGTGTCAAAGGGGAAAAAAAGTGGCTAGGATTACTCAGGTTATTTAGTACACATCTTCCTTAAAAAGCCTTTCATCGGTAGTGGTGTCCCTTTTAATTTCGACCGAAATACGCCCCACCTCGCGCCCATCAGAGGTCTCTACAAGCACTCTGTAGAGGCCTAACTTGTAGAATTTTTTAGAAGCGTGGCCTCGGAAGCCGGAAGTCCTTCCACCTAAAATATTTAAGGGAATGGTGTCTTCAAGGGACCATCCATTTTTTTCATCATCATAGAACCATTTTAAGTAGATCTGATCCTGAAACTGTGCTGGCGAGAAAACGGAGAGAAGAACTGTCACTTTATCACCTTCACGTGCGAGATATTCTTTGGGGCCCGGAAGGTATTTATCCCAGAATGTTCTGGTATGTTTCCCGATATATTTCCCGTTCACCTTCTCAATCTTGTAATAGACACCGATTTTCTTCACCGCCACCGGTACTGGTGGAATGAGAGACGTGTAGTAACCCAGAACAAAAAACAGATGCATGCCGATCGCTGGATAAAGAACTTCTTTTTTTACATTCTTGATGCCACGGAGATTAAATAACCAAATCAGGATAAAAAGTGAAAGTGAGCTTATGACTCCCATCCAAAACGGAAGTGGTCCGATACGCTTGAAGAAAATGGGAAATAAAAAAGAGAAATAAGAGAGCGTGCAAATCGAATACAAAGTCACGCGTACTGGAAGTCCGACTGCACGAACTTTACCAAATTCATTCGCGAGCATCAGCGCACCAAGGAGCATGATATAGATAAAGCTCGTGATCGCTGAGGCCGATGTGTAATAGAAGATTGTATATAAAGAGAGTAGGGCGCCGAAAAGAAAATGCACCACGAGGTTGTGATACTGCCAGAGAGATCTCTTACCAGTCACGTAACGGATTTCGAGAATCAGGAATATCCCGAGAACTAAAAGATAAATACCCTGTTGGATGAGTCCGTAGATGTTATCAATTCGCCTGATGGTAAGAATGTCGACGAGAAAACCCAGGATAAACATACAGACGGAGACCAGCACCTCGTGGTGCTGGTAGAACTCCAAAAATCTGTTTTTTACTTTGTGATAGTGACGAACCACGGGGCGACCCCTCGCAATTAGTGGCCTTCGAGGAATCTCTCAGCTTTGATCGCTGCCTGACATCCTGAACCGGCAGCTGTGATAGCTTGACGGTAGTAAGAATCCTGAACGTCGCCGCATGCGAATACGCCCGGGATATTTGTTTCAGGGCCATTTTTAGTTTTGATGAATCCGTGATCATCAACTTCGATCTGACCTTTCAGGAATGATGTATTCGGAGTGTGTCCGATCGCATAGAAAAGTCCGTCAGTATCGCGATCTTGTTTTGCACCTGTTTTAAGGTTCTCAACAGTGATCCCGCAAACACCACCAGTGTTACTCTTGATATCAGTCACAACTGAATCCCAAAGGAATTCAATCTTAGGATTATTGAAAGCACGTTCCTGCATCGGCTTTGAGGCACGAAGAGAATCTTTTCTGTGAACGATGTAAACTTTCTTAGCGAATTTCGTGATGAAAGTAGCATCTTCCATCGCTGTATCACCACCGCCCACAACGTGAACGATTTTATCTCTGTAGAAGAACCCGTCACAAGTTGCACATGTCGAAACACCGCGACCAGTAAGTTCTTTTTCATTCGGAAGACCAAGCCACTTTGCTGAAGCACCTGTTGAAATGATCACAGTCTCGGCAAGGTATGTTGATCCATCAGAAGCAGTCACTGTGAAAGGGCGTTTTGAAAGATCAACGTTTGTACACATGACTGATTTAAATTCAGCATTAAAACGAGCAGCTTGTTTTTTCATGTTGCCCATGAGCTCAGGGCCCATTACTCCGTGCTCAAAGCCCGGGAAGTTTTCAACTTCAGTCGTAAGAGTAAGTTGTCCGCCTGGCTCATGACCTTCGAGTACGAGTGGTTTCAGATCAGCGCGAGCAGCATAGATTGCAGCAGTTAAACCAGCAGGGCCGGTTCCGATGATGATGACTTTACGAGTTTCCACGTGGACCTCTGATTAATGTTTTTCTTCGTTAGAAGCAGGAATACCAAGCTTCTTTTTGATAACAGCTGGACGATCATCCATATCTGGATTCATTTCATAGTAAGCTTTCACAGAAAGAAGTTCTTTTGGATGAGGAGCTTTTTCAGTCGTCACATAACCTTCACCAGTAAGTGAACATTCGTAGTTATAAGTGACTTTTTCGCGTCTGCGTTTCATAAATATCCTTTTTTCTCTAGTGCTAGAGTTATAAGATTTTTGCGACGCTTTATCAAGGACTTAAAAGAATGAGTGGTCCTATGACATTAGACGTAAATTGAGTGTTTTCATCACGTTGTTTCTAGGTGACAATAATTACATGACTAAGTTGATTAAAGGGCCAAGGCAGGCCGCGATGTTGATCACATTAGTGTTGCTCTTCGTCATCACGCCTCGTTCTTGGGGTCTGAGCGGAGCAAGACTCCTCGGTTTGTCCAAAAGCGGACAGACGGCGCTATTCAATTTAGGTGCTTACGACGGTGCTAAGGAAGGTGACTACGCTGTCATCGTTAAAGAAATCCGCAGTCTCACCAATCGCGATCTTCGTCTTGTTCCGGTAGCGAAAGCGCGAAACATCAAAATCAGTACAAATAATTCAGTCTGGATTCTCTATAAATTCTACGATGCTGAACTTCTTGTGAAGGGTCAGCAATATTTGATTCTTTCTGAAAGTACGATGATGAATGGCCGCCGTGATCCGCGTTTTGGTCGAATCAGTGTGATTACTGAAAGAGACAAGACTGCTTTTCAGGCCAATCAGGCATTAGCAGACGATAAAGAGCGCCTTTCGAAATTAAAAAATCAATATCCGGAAATCGCGGAGCTTCATGGAAAAGAAGTTCGCTCTGATGATGACGGAGAACTTGTTGATGTTGAAGGCTGGAAAAAATTTAAAGATTCAAAATACAGGACTGCTCTTTATAAAAGTCCGAATGCCGCTGACTTTCAAAGAGAACTTAAACTCAGTTCTTTCGAAAAACTGGTCACGGCCTACTTAAAAAGAGTGAACGAGCCAGGTTTTAATTACGATCAGTTCTATGATGAGCAGAAAAAATCTGAATTCAACAATGAGTTCAGACAAAGATCAAACTTTTCAACAGAATATGAATCATTCCTTTCTTTCCAGGCCCAGAAGGCCGTTGCAGATGCCAAGCTTTACCGCTCAATTCTTGAAAAGGGCGGAAGCTGGTCTGAGGACTTCTCGGATGAAGAGCTGAAAAAGGTTCTTACTGAAGTTTCAGTTCTCCAGGAAAAAGATCGTCGTAAATTTGTAATGGCCGATCCTAACCGTTATGCTGTTTATCTGAGTTACGGGATGGAGTTCAGCGATGCTCAGACCGAGAAAGATGCCGGTTATCGCAGAGACGGACGTTATTCAGTAGAAGCTGAATTTGAAGTCGTTCCTGTGATCAAGCACGAAACTCTTGAACGCTTCACACTCGATGCAACTTTCAGAACAAATAAGACTGCCTTTGAAGCTGAAAATAAGAATGCAAGTCTGGATGAGATTTCTGTTAGTGCTGGGGTTAATTGGTATCCGCTGTATGCTCCTTACGTCCAGGAAGCTCCAGCGATTTTCCTTGGAACTTACATCCGGACAGGAACAGCGAGCGTTGAAGCTGTTTCAGTTGATGAGAAAGCAAATTACACACTTCTTGCGATGCCGGGCTTCCGCGGTGGTATGAGATATAACTTTAAAAATAATGTTGGGATCCGTTTAGCTCTCAGCATGGAAACATTAAAATTAGACAGATATGAACAAAGTAAATTGGGATCAATCCTTCCGGACCAGGCAAACGTGGTTGAAGGGAAGATGAACTTTGCTCTGGTATATTCATTTTAAGGGGAACGATGAGATTTTTTCTTTCCGTCATTTTGCTTTTTTCTTTCAGCGCCTTCGCCCTGGAAGTTGATGAAAAACTTACTGTACGAGTCCTTCGTACATCTGAAACAAGAAAAACGATCATGGTCAACCGTGGTACTGAAGACGGTCTCGTTGAAGGTGATCACGCCAAGTTTATCGTTACCGCTGGTATTGTTGCCCGCGCAGTGTGTGTGAAAGTTTCTCCCACTCGTTCTGTATGGTCAGTTTATCGCCTCGTGAACGCTGACTTCATTGTGAATGATTCAGTCATGACGATCAAAATCTCTCCGGCAGTTAAAGTAACAAAAGACGAAACTCAAGCTCTCGTTCAGGAAGATACTCCGACTAAAGTTTCAACGGATCCGACACAACTTGGAATTCCACTCGCTGATGGCGCCCAGGATATCACTCCTGCCGGTGAAGACAGTGTTTCTCAAACAGATCTTAAATCACTTGAAGATGACGGTCCGGTTATCATCCCTGAGAAGAACATTGAAGTTTTTGGGATCATGAACATTTCAGGACTCACGGCAAATTCAAAAACTGATTCTGGCTCAGACTCATTCAACAATTCTCAAAGCTCAATGCATTTTGGCCTAGGTGGAGAGTTGTATGCTCAGAAAGAGCGTGAGTGGTATTCGCATTTCTCTCTTCAGGGGATGGTGAATCTCATGAGACAAGATTCTCAGGCCTATAACGGAGCAGGGGTAACCAATAACCTCACTGAGTTTGCTTTCGGTGTGAACTGGCATCCAACTAAACTTCCAAGTGCTGTGATGGAATTTGTTCCTTATCTACATCTTGAAATTAATGTTGGTTCTGTGAAATCGACATTCAAGCCTGGAACTGATGATCCGGGTGGTGATGAATTTGATGCGAATGGATCGACTCAAGGTTTTGCTGCAGGGTTTGGTTATAAGTTTTTTACTAAGCGTGGTTTCTCGGCCCGTGCGATTCTTGATTACTACATGAGAACTGAAAAATATAAAGAAGACTTCGAGACAAATGCTTTTAATAAGACTGTCGGCGGTCCTCGCTTTATGATGGGTCTTGGTTACCGATTCTAATAGTTAAAAAAGTTTTTTGATTTCTTCGACGGGTATCCCCATCACATCTTTCAAATGGTGGGGGTCTTCAAGAAGTGACAGTCTTCGATGAACGAGATCTTCAAACGTCGTCACATGTTCTGTGTGAATAATCTTTTTAATCATCTCTAGAGTGAGTTTTGGTTGTTCACCAAAAGTCGGCATGATTGATTTCTGGCGAAGAGGATTCATGGTGAGATTCGGTTTGTATCGTTTATTAAGACGAGGAACAATCTCAGCAGCGAGTTCCTGATTCATACGACGGAATGTCGTATATTTTCCACCCAACATGACATACGTGAATTGATCCGGGCGGAAAATTTTATGAAAGCGGCTCACCTTTCCAAGGGACTCATCACTTGTCCCTTCACGCACGAGTGGTCTCACCCCGGCAAATGTAGAGATGATCGATTCTTTATTAAGTGGTGCATTGGGAAAATACTGGCGAAGAACATTCAGGAGGTAATCAACTTCTTTGTCTGTTGCCTTGATGTTGAACTCATCCTGATCAACCGGAGTTTCTGTAGTTCCTACAAGTACAGAATTACGCTGGGGAATAACAAAGACAACCCGATTATCACGAGTCGTGAGGACTACAGAGCCTTTTGATTCAATGGCATCTTTCTTTAGCCACAGATGAATTCCTTTGGAAGGAACAAGTTGCGGCTTCCATGGGATACCAAGCTTAGGAAGAAGTTTATCTGTGAACGGGCCAGTCGTGAAAACAACAAACTTTGCTTTCACAGTTTCTTTATGTGGTTTATGCATCGACTGATAGGTCACAAGGTACCCATCATCTGTTTTTTCGGTAGAGATCACTTCATGATAACTTAGAGCACTTGCACACGGCTCAAGAAGAGCATCATACAAACATTCAAGAGAAAGCTTGGCATCGTCAACGACACCATCGTAATACTTGCCTGCACCTGATAGTCCTTTCGGATCAAGAGAAGGGATTTTTACCATTGTCTCATCTGGAGAGAGCATCCCGTGAGGACGGTTCTGAAAATGAGAGAGGAAATCATAGAGGAAAAGTCCCGTTTTCAGCATGAAAGGGCGGTACTTAGAATAATTATAAAGTGGGAGATAGAAATCACGCTCAAAACACAGGTGAGGAGTGAGCTTTAACCACAGATTCTTTTCTTCAAGTGCTTCCTGAACCAGACCAAAGTCAAAATTTTCAAGATAACGGATTCCTCCGTGAAGCATTTTAGAAGAGGATTGTGATGTCTGCGAAGAGTAATCACCTTTATCAATAAGAAGTGTCTTCACACCGTTTAGGGCCAGATCGCGAATAAGACCACATCCGTTGATCCCACCACCTACGATAATGACTTCATAATCTTTCATAGTTTGTTAACCCAGACCAGGTTACCTGTGCATGTCAGACGATACTTGTGTCCACCCATACCGAATTCAGAAGGAATCGGAGTGAGTTGATAGTTAAGGCCTACGACTGCGTTTGAATGTGCTTTAAGAGCGTGAGCTTTAAGTTTGTTAGCAAGTTCCTGATAGTGGCGTGGCACTTCTGTTGATTCAGAATCTTCTACGACATGACTTTCAAGCATCTTATGTTCAGAAGCGACACCCATGTAACGAAGAACCTGATAGCCTTCTAGACTTGGAGTGGCCGCAACGATGATCTGAGAGATTTCAAGTTTTGGATCATCAAAATGGAAATGGTGAGTCTGGTTTTGATAAAGGTTAAACTTCGAAACAATTCCTGTTTCAGGAGTTTCCTGGTGTTTCGGTGGATGAATCTCATCCGATAGACCTACCTGGATATCAATATCAAAACGACGGAGTTTGTGAGCAAGGAAGATGGCGGCAAATTCAGATACGCGAGGAACTAAAAGCATCCCACGCATCAGGCGACTCTTTATTTGTTCTTCAGGATCCATCAGAAGGTTGAGTTCACGAAGGAGAGTGACAATATCATTCACATCTTCAATAAAACGGACATTCTTGATGAGAACTGAGAAAGAAGGATTCCCCTCTGTCGCCATCCCGGTAAAGCTTGAGCTTTCAGAGAATTTTTTGAGATCTTCAAACGTCTCAGGAGTTTTATATTCTTTATCCTGAACGTAAGGAGTTGGTTCAGGCTCCGGAGTCGGTGTGTAAACTGGTTCAGGTTCCTGCGCCATCATCGGTGCTGGTTCAGGTTCAGATTCACCGAACGAAGGCTCTTCATTTAGGGGAATATCTGTATTCCATGAAGCAGTCTGAGATTCTTCAGATTTGGAGTCTTCAGTTTTTTCATCATCAGAAAGTGAGAATGGAGAGTCATCTTCAGTTGAGGAGCCGAAATCGGATGAGCTGAAATCAGTTTCAGAGGATGTTTCAAAGCTAGATCCAAAATCTGTTGTTTCTTCTGAAGTCGTAAAAGAGTCACCAGATGCTTCAAAGCTTGATGACTCTTCACCAAAAGTGGGTGCTTCTTCGGTAGTCCCGAAGTCGAGAGACGATTCATCAAAAGATGATGATTCATCTTCTGTTGCAGGAAGATCAGGCAAGAATTCTTCATCATTGTTGAGCTCATGAATAAACTCACCAAGGTCTTCGATTCTTGTTAAATCTTTCTTTTCGTTACTCAGATTAAGCTCCGTGACATGACTTGAATTTTTTCCCAGACCCACAAGGGCAAGGATCATTGCGTCCTACTTTAACTGTAGCACGAATAATCTTTTTTTCTTCTGCCATTGTTTGAGCTGCTTGAGCTTCCTGGTGCGCCTTCATCTGCATCTGAAGAAGTTCTTCTTGCTGACGGTGAACGGCTTCGATTTCTTCCTGAGTCATGAGTTTGATGTGAGAAATACGCTCAATCACTGCGCGTTTAATCGCAAACTTCATGCCTTCGTAGATTCCGAATGCTTCACGCTTATATTCAACGAGAGGATCTTTCTGACCGTAAGAGCGGAGGTTAATCCCTTCTTTAAGGTGATCCATAGCGAGAAGGTGGTCTTTCCAGAATTGATCGAATGTAGCGAGAAGCACTTCACGGAAAGTGTATTTAACCTGTTCCTGGTCAAAACCAGAGAATTTAGAGTCAATTGATTCCGCGCCGACTTGCTTGATGTATTCAGCAAGGTCACTTTGCGCTTTAGCATCACACTCTTCAGGAGTGAGAATCTTATCCGTATTAAAGAGGGCCTTCACTGACTGATTGATTTCAGTCCAAGGGTATTCGCGAAGAGATGATTTCTTTTCAGGCTTATGTTGTTCTGCCTGCTCAAAGGCCACTTCTTCGATAAAGTCATTCACAAGTTCCTTGTTCGCTTCATCATTAAGAATGTCACGACGGATTTTATAGATAACTTTACGCTGTTCATTCATTACGTTATCAAAATCAAGAAGGTGTTTACGGATATCGAAGTTATGAGTTTCAACTTTCTTCTGAGCTTTAGCGATCGCGTTTGTGATCATTGAGTGCTCAATAGGTTCATCTTCTTTCATTCCAAGTTTAACCATGATGCCTTTGATTCTGTCTGAACCAAAGATACGCATGAGATCATCTTCAAGAGAAAGGAAGAACTTAGAGCGACCTGGGTCACCCTGACGACCAGAACGACCACGAAGCTGGTTATCAATACGACGTGATTCGTGACGTTCAGTACCGATGATGAATAGACCACCGAGAGCTTTTGTCTCAGCAGTAAGTTTAATA
>JBEIQF010000481.1:0-2039 GCA_040376635.1 Halobacteriovoraceae bacterium | reverse complement strand
GAGGAGAGTGGCAGGGATCACGTTTTCGGGAATGGGATATAAGGATATCGGAGTTGATGACAAGGCCACTTACAGGATTGCTTTCCCGGCAGAAGCAGCTCTTGCGATCAAAACTTCTTTTCCGGGATACCAACAATATCTTTTGGGTTTGAAATACACGGGCAAGTATTACTGGCCCGTGATGGTGGATTACATCAAAAAGAATTCACCGATTAGCTGTAACTAGAGTTATTCGCCGTACAGTTTTTTAAGCATGTTTTGGCAGTAATCATCTAAAGAATCCTGGGCGTCTGCAAGACAAGTGCGGAACTGCTCAGGATCTTCTTCCTGTGTTCTGCAACCCTGAATTTCTAAATCCTGAAAACACGAACGGTTCTTCCGGATCTCTGCCTCAGTTGGCTGAGGATTAGAAGCGTAGACGTTCATCACGAAAAGCATCGAGAAAAAAGCTAGTGTATATTTCATATCATTCTCCTTATAGAAAACTCTTACCAATATCTCTCACCATGTATCCGATGGCGTAAGGTACTGAGTAAGGTCTCTTCGAAGTGGGTGAAGAATCATGGCCATAACCTAATTTATGAAGCCATTCATGAAACAAGTTTCCTGCAACCTGGTTAGCCGCGTATGTATTGAAAAACTTCGTGTTCACATTGATGTATGTAATAGACGGATTCGTATAACCAACTACCGAGTTATTTGTGTAATACATCTTCACCCCAAGATCCATCGTGTTGTTCTTGATAGGCTTAAGCTTTTCAGCAGCATCAAGAAGAGACTGATAGATCTGTGAGTTTGTCTTTCCATTGTTGTTAGCAAATTGTTTTCTGCCGGCATACATATAGTTAAGAACCTTTTTGCGGAATGATTCTGTCCCTATGACTTTCTTAACTATAGACACGGCCTTGTTGTACTTCGTTTTTTGAGCTGACGTCATGTTCATGTAAGTGACGTTAGTCTTAAAGCTCGTAGCTGTCAGTGGTAGTGATGAAGTTGCCTTAATGATTGCCGGAGTGGTCTCATTTTGCTCTGTACCCTCAGTACCTGTGACGGCGTCATCTGATTCTGTCGTTGAAGCGCTTGAATCTAATGAAGCACTCTCTTCATGGGATGATCCTGAACTTCCGCCACCTGATTTTCCGCATGATACGAAGCTCAGTGACATCAAGATCGTGAGCATGAAAATAATTTTCGTCATGTATTCTCCTTCCTGGATAAAACTTGCGTTTGTCTTGAGGTTTGTATTTTCAATTTTTCCGAATAACCTGCAACCCGCAGAGGAACTCAGGTACCGCTTTAAATGAGAAATTTTTGTTATTACAGAAAGTTACTCGCGAAATTTATGGCGATTATGGAAGCAAATGTGGAAACACTGTGGAAGTTCCTGATAGAATCTCTACATGAAATCTCTGAATATTTTATTTGATTGTGACGGAACGTTGATGAAATCCCTGAATCTCGGGATGGATGCGTACAATTCTGCTCTGGCAAAAGTCGGTGCAAGGGCGCATGAACCGGATGAAATAAAACGTTTCTTCGGCCAGGCGGCCAATAAGATTTTCCTAAAACTTCTGGATGATGAGAAAAAAGCGAACGAAGCTTTTGAAGTCTATCTAGAAGAGAGTAAGAAGTTACTTCCCAAGATTCAACCCCATGATGGCATCGTTCAGCTCATTTCGAACTTAAAAGAGAGAGGGGCGAGAATGGGAGTCGTCACAGGAAGACATTCCCGGGATCTTGAACTCATCTTTAATCACACGGATTTTGGCAGGCATTTCGAAGTCATGATCTGTGATGATCATCTCACTCATCATAAACCTCATCCGGAAGGATTGTGGAAAGCAGCTTCCGACATGAAACTCAATCCCAAGGAATGTGTTTATATCGGAGATGCGGTGATGGACATGCAGGCGGCAAGTGCAGCGGGGATGATTTCAATCGCGGCGTTGTGGGATGACTGGGCAAGATTTGAGGAAATGAAAATCGAGAGTCCTGCTTTTATGGCAAAGACTCCCGATGAAATCTGGAAATGGCTTAAT
>JBEIQF010000371.1:0-3169 GCA_040376635.1 Halobacteriovoraceae bacterium | reverse complement strand
TGAGATAACTTCTTTCACGCTGAAGCCGTGACCGTAACCACAGTTCATTGTTTCAGATTTTCCGCCATTCTCCAGATATTCAAGAGCTTTGACGTGAGCATCTGCGAGATCAGAAACGTGAATGTAATCGCGAACACATGTTCCATCAGGAGTTGGATAATCAGTTCCGAAGATGTCTACTTTAGGACGTTTTCCGAAAGCGGCTTCGCTTGCAACGTTGATCAAATGGAAAGGTTCTGGGAATGATTGTCCGATCTTAATTTCCGGGTCAGCTCCAGCTACATTGAAGTAACGAAGAACGACAAATTTCAAATCTGAGCTAGCTGCAATGTCGTTCAACATTCTTTCTGTCATGAGTTTAGAATGACCATATGGATTGATTGGAGCGAGTTCTGAATCTTCTCTGCAAATTCCGTCTTTCGGAATGCCGTAAACAGCTGCCGTAGATGAGAAGATGAACTTATTTACTGAGTGCTTTAAGCACATCGAAAGAAGTGCCAGGGAATTTACCGTGTTGTTACTGTAATACTTAAGTGGATTAACAACACTTTCAGGAACCTTGATACTTCCTGCGAAATTGAATACAGCATCGAACTTTTTATCTTGAAATAATTTATCGAGCTTATCTTTATCGGAAAGGTCACCAACAACCAATTCTCCAAACGTCACAGCTTCTTTGTGACCAGTCGATAGATTATCGTAGATCGTAAGATCATACTTATTGAGAGAGCCCAGAGCTTTAACAACGTGAGAGCCAATGTAGCCAGCTCCGCCCGTAATCAGGATTTTCATCCCCTCATTTTAGGCGATCGAAAGTCCTCCGTCCACGGCCATGACCTGACCCGTAATCCAGCTGGATTCAGGAGATAACAGGAATAATGCGGCCTGAGAGATATCATCAGGAGAACCAATACGCTTTAAGGGATGCTTCTCAATGACGCCTTCAAGAGTCTTGGGATTGGCAGTAAGTTTTGCGGCCAATGGTGTGTTCACCAGCGAAGGAGCAATGGCGTTCACTCGAATTTTAGGGGCCCATTCAATAGCAAGGCTTCGGACTAGACCTTCTACTGCACCTTTGGCCATGGCAATGGAAGAGTGAAAATTCATGCCTTTCTGAACAGCGACAGTTGAGAATAGAACGACTGAGGCTGATTCGGATTTTTTGAGTTTTGGGTAAAGGGCCTGAAGGACTTTGACTGCACCCAATACATTCAATTGAAAATCAGCTTCAAAGTCGTCTGGTTTTAAAAGATGAAAGGGTTTTAGGTTAATCGATCCGGGTGCGTAGACGACTCCATCAATGACATCGGGCAGATCAGTAAGAGGAAGCGTATCCTTCGTCGCATCGAAATTTTGAGTCCGCGAAAAGCAGAATACATTCGCTTTTCCCTGCAATTCTTTATGCATCTGTTCACTTATTCCGTGACTACCGCCAATGATCACAATGTTTCGTTCCATATTGCCTCCGATATGCGACTATATTCTCATCAAATGTGCTCTTAGGAGCTAAACAGGATCTAGACATGAAAGTTAAGTTCATCGCAATTTCAGCTATTGGAATTAATCGCCAGATTGGCCTGAATGGAGGTCTTCCCTGGAGCATGCCTGACGAATACGAGCACTTTAAGAAAACCGTTAAAGGTCATTACGTTCTGATTGGGAGAAAGAACTTTGAATCTCACAAAGAAGATGTTGAAGGGACAAAACCTTTAGTCTTAAGTAAGTCTGATCCAAAGTACTACCAGGATATGAATCAGATCATCGAGTTCGCTGATGCCAATAATATTGAAAAGATCTTCGTCATTGGCGGAGCTGAAATCTACAATCTCACTCTCCCCTACATTTCAGAATTTTACTGTTCAGTCGTGGATTATGACGGCCCTGCTGACAAATATTTCCCTGAATACATGTTCTATGAGTGGGAGATGTTAGAGCAGGAACAGCATGAGAAATGGACCCTTTATCATATGAAAAAGCGCCCTGATTTTTAGCAAATTAAAGGTTTTTTTCAATCTATCCGACAAGGATGGTATGAAAAATCTAAAGCTTTTGGCCTTCACTTCGTTTTGCATTCTCCTCTCTCAGACAGCTTCAGCTGGTACAAGAGAACTCTTTTGTCAGGTTGAGCAGGATTGGAGTCGTCAAGACAGCCAAAGCTATCGAAAATCTCTGAAGAGTAACTTCGGCGACCATTACGAAAACATTGGTAAAACGGTCGAAGCATTACAGGAAAAATCCAAGGCAATTGTTTCTGAAGGCTGTAAGAAAGGTAAACATCATTCTTCATACGCTGCTGAGATTAAATCTGTATGGACTGATGGATGCGCAAAAATTGTGAACCCTTCTCTCAATTCTGTTTGCTTGAATTTTATGGAATATAATCGCGGTGCCACTCTTGAAAAAAGACTTGGTGAAAGTGATGCCTTGAAAGAACTTTTCAAAAAAGCACAAAACTCTGATTCAACTCATGACTGTAGTCCGAGCGTAAATCACGATCACACTCAAAAAGATTTTTTACTGGATTCACCTATTGAGAAGAAAAGCAAAGCTTCTTCTAACCAGTAAATTGAAGTTACTTTGTAAGCTTTCTTGATCCATCCGGAAGATATTCGTAATCCGACTGCATGACATTGTCTTTATAAAGAACTTCTCTCTTGAGAACATCATTCTCATAAGTGCGTTTTGAAACAAGCTGGCCCTTATCATCGAAATATTGGCTCTCTCCCTCAAACTTTCCTTCTTTATAGTTTTCTATAGATCTCGGTTTAGCATCCTGCCAATAACTCTTAATCTCACCATCTTGTTCATCGTAATTTCTCATCACGATGTAGGTGCCTTCTGATTCGAGCGTGTTATCGTCGTAGAATGTCTTCATTGTTTTCTTGAGATGTTTATCTTCAAGTTTGAAAGTCATCTCTTTACTCACGTTTCCGTTCATAAAATATTCTTTCTTAGTTAATGGTTCGCGACCTTTGGATGTAGAGACCGATTTTAATTCACCCGATTCGAAATAAAGTTTTTCTGTTTCAACTCCATCTTCAACGACGCTTTCAGATTTTATTTTACCGTTGCGATAGTAGCCAATTTCTTTGATGAGCTTGCCTTTATCGTAAGTAACCTTATAACTTCCGAGATTAGACTCGTGAGGTTTATCCCATCCACAAATTTC
>JBEIQF010000263.1:0-4799 GCA_040376635.1 Halobacteriovoraceae bacterium | reverse complement strand
GTTTGCGTTGGTTCAGTTCCTCGTAAAGATGGAATGGAGAGAGCGGATCTTCTTAAAATCAACGGTGGTATTTTCACTGCTCAAGGTAAAGCTGTTGAGAAGTCTGCTGCTTCAGACGTAAAAGTATTTGTTGTTGGTAACCCATGCAATACAAATGCTCTTATCGCTATGAACGCTGCTAAAGGAATTCCTTCAGATCGTTTCTTCGCGATGACAACTCTCGATGAGAATCGTGCGAAAGCTCAACTTGCACTTAAAGCAGGTGTTGAAGTGAACACTGTGAAGAACATGACAATTTGGGGTAACCACTCGGCGACTCAATATCCAGATTTCTTCAATGCTACGATCAATGGTAAAGCGGTAACTGATGTTATCTCTGACCTTGAATGGCTTAAAGGTGATTTCATCAAGACTGTTCAACAGCGTGGGGCTGCGATCATTAAAGCTCGTGGTCTTTCATCTGCTGCTTCAGCTGCAAATGCTGCGATTGATGGTATTTTCAATCTTGTTCACGAAACTCCAGCAGGTCAGACATATTCAATGTGTCTTGCTTCTAACGGAGAATATGGTGTTGATAAGGGACTAATTTTCTCTTATCCATGCCGTACAGAAGGCGGAAAGATTAAAGTTATCGAAGGTATCAAACATAATGAATTCGGTCAGGAAAAGTTCAAACTTACTCTTGATGAGCTTCGTGGCGAGCGTGATGCTGTAAAATCTCTCGGATTAATCTAAGTTCAGATATTTAAAGGGTCCAATGTTGTTGCATTGGGCCCTTTTTTTATTGTCATATCCCCCCATAGACCCTATATTCGCCTCTACATTTTTTTGTGAGGTAAAACGTAATGAACAAAATGCAGGAAACTATTAAGCTTTCGGGCTTTAATAATTTGACGAAAATTTTGTCGTTTAATTTTTATGACTTCTGCATTGCTATGAATGAACAGCAAAAACAGGATTACATAAATCACATTCACACAAAATTCAGTGCTAAGAACATCGGGATGATTGCCCGCAAAGTTTGCGAAATCATCGAGGCCAACATTCTTTCTGAAACAGTTCAGGATTATGAACCAGTTGGTGCTTCAACGATGACTCTCATGTCAGATCTTAAAGGCGGCGGTAATTGGGAAGTTGGTTCTCAAGGACAAGCTGCAGTTAAAATGCACTTAGATAAATCTCACATCACAACACATACTTATCCGGATGCTTCTGATCCTGAAGGTATCTGTACATTCAGACTTGATCTTGATGTTGCAACTTGTGGAGAAATTATCCCGCTTAAAGCTTTGAATTACATGTTTGAAGTTTTTGAATGCGATGTTGTTTATATCGATTACGTAGTTCGTGGTTACACACGCCTTGAAAATGGTAAGAAGATTTACAACGATCACTATTTCAATTCGATTCAGGATTTCATCAAGAAAGAAACTCTTGATCTTTATCAGTACCGTCAGGACATCAACATTGCTCACGACAACATCTGGCAGACAAAGCTTATGATCAAGCCAATGGGGCCGGAGAATTATGTTCTTGATCCGAAAGACTGTAATCACCCGGATATCGATCACAAGATGAAACTTCTTAATCAGGAAATGAGAGAAGTCTTCCACCTTAACTAAAATCAGAAGGCCCCTTTTTGGGGCCTTTTTTATTTCAATCAATTCTCAGTGCGGTTATTCCAATATTCCTTGGCGAAAGTTCTTCATCAAAGAACTCCTCAACTTTTACTTCATACCCATTCTCTTCAAGATAAATGGCGCGATCGAGGAGAAGATAAACTTCCATGACTCTTCCAAGCGCATTCCGGATCAAGCCTGCTGCCAACATCCTGTCGATCAGGAGCATGAGATCAGGATTGTCGTACCATGCATCGAGTTCTTCGATTGAGTGCCTTGGTTCGACTTTGATCCGCTTCAATTGTTCATACACATAAAAACCGAACTTTTTATCGTAGAGTTTTGGGTGCGAATTCCCAAGAGTCACAAGCTCCTTCATGCCATAGAGATCGTGTAGCAATACATGAATGGCGTAACGGTAATACTTAACTTTCTGCTTAAGATCAAAATCTTTTTCATCCATCTTCCGATGTGCGCGACATGAAAGAGTGAGAGCGAATTTATTCATCCACAATGGATCATTGTCCCTCGCAAACTGTGAAATATTCTGAAGATCAGAAGTCTTATCAAGAGTGTGATAGCAGCAACCGAAGTTCACCAGGGCAGGAACTTTTTTATCTGCACTTACCTTGATGATATCAAGAGCTAGTTTTCCACAAGTGTGAAGACCGACAGGCATCACATTCTGCTTGAGGATTTCTACGAACTCGCCTTGGTTTTCCACTTTTACGTTTTTGAACTTAACCTTGTGAGGCCACTTCGCATTCTTGTCATGACGTTCAACTCCAGTCCGCTGAAACTCGGAGTTCATATCGATTGAAGTCACATGATGCTGGTATTGATTATTCAAAGTCTGAGCAAGAAAACCAACGCCGCCGCCAATATCCAGGACCTCAGCGACTTTTTTCTTTTGATAAATATCGTTGATGTAAGGAGCAAGATTTCTGATCTCGTGCTGCTTCTTTGGAATCATGAAAAGCCATGTCCATGGTTCTTCCGGCATGGGGGGAAGGGGAGAAATTGTTGGCAACTGAGAAAGCTCATTTATGCGCTTATAAAATCTAATCAGCGATTCATTTTCTATGAAATCAAAAACGTCCTTCTTTTCGATCCGGATGAGGTCATTTTTATCCTGAAAGCGACGCAAATCTTCGATCCAATCCATCGGGTATCCATCAAGAGGGGTTGGATACATGAGCATGATTTCGTTTTGCCATAAACTTTGATATGGTTTTAGAAATTCAATTATTTCAAGAAGGCGTTGGCGAAAGTCCATGTTTCGAGAAGGTAGCATAGGTTATGAACAAGATAAATAAAGTGGCGATTTATGGGATGGGAAAATCTGGTAAAGCGGCCCTAAAACTTGCCAAGAAGCATAAACAGGACTTTTACGCTGTTAACAAAGGCGATGTCAGGACCTGGTGGCAGTCAGAAGAGCTTGAAGGAATCTGTGGAACCTGTGCCTGTTTCTCTGAAATGGATTTTGTGAATCACTTCGCGAAAATGGATGAGATCGTTATTTCTCCAGGGATTCCGACAACTCATCCGGCGCTCGTTAAAGCAGTTGAAAAGGGTGTGCCCATCATCTCTGAGATTGAGTACGCTTACCGCGAGACGAAAGATATTCCCGTTATCGCCATCACAGGAACAAACGGAAAAACCACAACGACAACAATGATTGCTGAAGCTTTGAAGAAGGCCGGCAAGACAGTTTTCTGTGGCGGTAACATTGGCGTACCTTACTGCGATCTCGCTGTGTCTGAAGAAAAAGTGGATTACGCGATCATTGAAGTTTCTAGTTTTCAGCTTGAGACGATCAAAGAGTTTCATCCAAAGATCGGTCTTATCCTGAACGTTTTCCCGAATCACTCTGAGAGATACGATGCTGTTCATGACTATGCGACGGCAAAGTTTCGCATGCTGATGAATATGACAGGTGAGGATCATCTGATTCTTGGGACTGAGAATCCATATCTTGATGACATCAAAGATCATCCTGCGAAGAGAACTTATTTTACCAAGGGCAGCCTTCCGGCAGAATTTAAAACACAATTTGATTTCTCGAAAGCTCGCGCTCGTGGTGAGCACAATGAAGCGAACTTCTTTGCTGCTTACGAAGTCCTGAGACTTCTCAATATCCCGGATCTCAAAACGCTCTTCCAGGAATTCATCAATGAGTTTCCGGGAGTCGCGCACAGACTGGAATACGTTCTCTCAAAAGACGGACTCACTCTGTATAACGATGCTAAATCAACAAACAGTCTTGCTACGACAACTGCTATCGCTGCCTTCAAGGATTCAACCGAAGATCTTTATCTGATCCTCGGTGGAAAGCTTCGCAATGAGACCGATAAACTTCTTCCGGATCTTCTTCCGTTCAAAGGTAAGATCAAAAAGATTTTCACCATTGGTGACGTCACAGAAAGGCTTTATAACGAGCTTGGAAATGATTTTGAAGTAGAGAAGGCCAATGATTTAAAAACGGTTTTTGAGAAAGCGAAAGGTCTTAAAGGTAACCTTGTATTCTCACCGGCATTTCCTTCATTTGATCAGTTTAAAAATTATGTGGATCGTGGAGAGAAATTTAAAGAGTGGGCGAGAGCTGCTTTCTAGTGTCGGGCCGCTGAAGCTGACATGTGATCGTTGTATGATTGGTCGATTGAAGCTGGAGATCTTTCATTCATGCGTTCAGGAGCTTTCTCGGCCATTGCAGTTTCGAATGAGATCTTTGCAATAAAGAACATCATAAGTACAACTACAACTGATCCTAGCTTAACGCCCATAAATGCCTCTGTTTCCTCAAACAAGGTTATTTTACCTGAGGCATCTATCGGCACTAAAATTCGGAACTTTAGATATTTCTAATCAATTTTTATCGGAATACGGGTGCCAGATTTTTGAGGCGCTCGCAGAGGTCCCGGACATCATCCAGATTCTGGTATAAACCGAACCCAAAACGTAGTCTTTTCCCTCGTCGATCAATCATGACATTGAGCTTTCTGAGAGCTTCCTGAGTTTTTGAAGCGTAGTCTTCGCTCTCGGATTCATAGGTCAGGAAGTGTCCGTGCCAGTTGAGTGTTACGTCGTAAAGAGGGCGCAGCTTTTGAGAAGAAGTGAAGTTTTCCGGTAGGGATTTTAAAAATTCCAGTTGGAGTGTTTTCACGAAATCGTGGATTTTTG
>JBEIQF010000142.1:0-7999 GCA_040376635.1 Halobacteriovoraceae bacterium | reverse complement strand
GTATTCCGCACGAAGTTTTTTCAAGTTCCAGTCTTCAGGCTTCATATAACGAGATCTAAGAAGCGACTTAATTTGAGGATCAGAAGGAATTTGTTTAAAGGCCATGAACTCACGTGCCCGGATACACTGAGGTTCATTTAGCGATGCTTCACCTTCATAGAGAACTGGATTTGTAGGTGTAACTTTCGCCATTGTTCCAAGAATAGTGTTAATCTCGTTTGCGATATTATTATTTTCTTTTTTCTTTGATTCAGAAAGTCCAAGGAACCCGCCTTTATGTTCAGATACGACCTGCGCTGCTCTGTTAACATCAAGATTTTGACTTGATCTGAACATTTGAGGAACAAGATTTGGAAGTCCAGTCGCCAGGCTTGAGGCAATACCTACGCCAGTTCCACCACTGGCCATACCACCGCCGACAATAACGCCACTGGTTCCTCCGCCGGCCATGCCACCACTGGCCATACCACCGGCCATTCCACCTCTACCAGCTTGTTCCTGAGTCGTATCAGGAGCAACAGGCTTCACTGAGAATGTAACGGCGAACTCGCGGTTAGCATCACCCATAACAGAGGCCTGGAAGGCCATACCGTCACTCGCACGATCAAGGCGAGCTTTCATATCTCTTACGTTAGCTTCAAACGTAAAGAGTCTTGGATCTTTTGCTACGTTATCTCCACTTCGCTGAACAGGAATACTATCAAGTGGAGTGTTAAAAATTACGCCGAAGTTAGGAAATTGCTGAGCTTTCTCTTCAAGACATCCACAGATTCCTGAATCAGAAAGATACAATTCATAATCGTTTTCTGTAGTGTATTCTGAAGCAACTTGTCTGTTGGCGTAACATTGAGAAAATTGAGTCGTTTGTTGAAGCTCATCGAAATCTGTTCGTGGTTCCAACAAACATCTATAACTATCAGGTTTGTTACTTAGGATTCCATAAATACCTGTGCCGGCAGTGTTAAACTGGTTTGAAACAGTCGTTGGAAGTCCATACGGCGACACTGATGGATTTAAACAAACTGTCTGCCACTCCGGACAACTGTATTTTGTATTCAATCCAAGTGGATTGTAATTAATCGTTGAACCAAGATTTGTGCTACTCGGATTCCATGCCTGGAAATTCGTGTTGAGTTCTACGTAATTTGGAATTTGGGCCCTCGGACCACCCGTAATATTTGATAAATCAATTGAACCAGATGTATTCAATCTCGGAACGAGGTTAATAGTTCCAGTTGTCTGAATATCTGCCTGAGGTCCGGGCTGAGCGAAAGCACTTGTGGCAAACACCACAACAGCGAAAAGAGTCAGAGGCATTAGATTTTTAAAATTCATAATTCACCTTTATCCCAAATGCTTTTCGTCAGGTTCTCTCTATTCCTTTACCTATTCTACGCGGAAGCCCTCGAAACTTTTGATCTTTACGGGAATTCAGTTTGTTATGGGGGATACCTTGCCAAGGAATGGTGGCAAATGGCCTTCATTTAGTTAATATTCTTTCTATGACCACCCATTTGAAATTACCCTCAGGTCATCAATTAATTGAGACTGGAGACGGCACATTCACTCTTTTTTCTGAGGCCTTTCAGGAGGCCTGCCACTCAACCGCGGGTGCAAAAGCAGAAACGATTCTTCATTATATTGAAGGATGCAAAATCCTTTCAAAAATAAACGTTCATTCTCCTCTCGTGATTCTCGAAGTTGGATTTGGACTGGGTATTGGATTTGAAACTACGTTAGAAAAAATCCCTAAAGACAAATTTTTTCATTTTATCTCAATGGAAATTGATCGAAATCTCCTCGAGTGGTACCGCGAAACTCATTCCGAATTCAAACTTGAATGGAAAGACAATATTCTCCAAACGAAAAATGATCATTTTGAACTCACGATCATTCAAGGTGATGCGAGAAACACACTCCCCGCTTATCTTGAACAGCATCCGGTGAAATGGCATGCAGTCTATCAGGATGCATTTTCACCGAAAAAAAATCCTGCGCTTTGGACGAAGGAATGGTTCACTCTCCTTCGTGATCATTCGGACAAAGATGTGATCCTATCCACCTACTCGGCCTCAAAATCGATCCGCAAGGCACTGCATGAGACTGGATGGGGTATTCAACCGGGAGAAAAGTTCGGTCCGAAAAGAACCAGCACTCGCGCGATGCTGAATCTTCCGACTGATCCCGAAATTCTTTTGGAGCTTGAGCGATCTCCTGTTTCCGCTCTCATCGATTTCAATATAAAATAAATTATGACCAAAAATATCTGCTCACTTCTTCCGATTCAGTATCCTCTCATTCAGGCCGGCATGGTCTGGGTATCGGGAGGAAAACTCGCAGCAGCTTCTGCCAATGCAGGAATTCTCGGAGTGATCGGAGCTGGTTCTATGAAACCAGACCTCCTCGAGCAACACATCAACAAGGCCAAATCTCTCACGAATCATCCTGAGAGACTCGCCGTGAACGTTCCTCTTCTCTATGAAAAGACAAAAGAACAACTCGAACTCTCACTTAAACTTGGAATCAGGACATTTATTACTTCAGCAGGCTCGCCAAAAACTTATACAAGCTGGCTCAAAGGCGAAGGCTGCAAAGTCATTCATGTTGTTTCAACTCCTGAGTTCGCTGCTAAAAGTGAAGCTGCAGGTTGTGATGCAGTGATCGCAGAAGGATTTGAGGCCGGAGGCCACAACGGCCGTGATGAAATCACAACATTAGTTCTTATTCCTCAGGTCGTTGATGCAGTTAAAATTCCTGTCATCGCCGCCGGTGGTATTGGAGATGGACGGGCGATAGCTGCAGTCATGTGCCTCGGTGCCATGGGGGCCCAGCTTGGAACTCGTTTTGTAGCGACAAAAGAATCCAGTGCTCACGACAATTTCAAAAACGCCATTTTAGATTCAGGTCCCGGCTCCACGATGCTAGCTATGAAAAAGCATGTTCCAGTTCGTCTTTTTAAGAACAAGTTTTTTGAAGACGTAAAAAAACTCGAAGATGCCGGTGCTTCAAATGAAGATCTTGAAAAACTTCTGGGACATGGACGTGCTAAGCGCGGAATGCTTGAAGGAGATATGAATGAAGGTGAAATCGAAATCGGGCAGATTTCTGCAATGATAAGAGATATCCCTTCAGTGAATGATTTAGTCGCACGACTTATCCTGGAACAGCGTCAAGCTCTTCCGAAGACGTCTTTCTTTTAATCCACGGGTTCATTCTCGGGAATCTTATCCTGAAAGTAGTATGTTTTGTGTCAATGAGAAGAGTCAAAGAGCCCTGATGGTTTTCAATAATCGATTTAGAAATGGAAAGTCCAAGTCCTGTTCCCTGATGAGAAACTTTAGTCGTAAAAAATGGATCCATGATTCTTGCCCGGATCTCTTCCTGAACGCCACATCCAGAATCAATCACGAGAATATCTAGCCAATCCACGAGCGCATTGTAGTGAATTTCAATCCATCTCTCACTTGGCAATTCTTTAACGGCATCGATGGCATTCGAGACAAGGTTCATCATAACCTGGCTTAACTGAACTTCATTGCCAAAAAGGTCAACCTTGTCTTGAGGTCCGTGAACCGAAAGTTTGATATTGTGATTGAGTAGCTTTGGTTTACTGATTTCAATTGCTGGATCAATAATCGATTGAAAAGAAACATTGGTAAATGGTTCATCCTCAGCATTTCCCGACAGTGTCCGAAGACCTTTGATGATCTTCGCGATTCGGGTAGTAGTTTCTGAAATTTTATCCGCGGACTTTAGCAATTGTTTGCGGTCCAGATCCTTATCTTCAAGAAGAATTTTAATGAGTGAAACTGACCCCTCAATAATCGTCAGAGGATTATTCACCTCGTGAGCAATCCCCGCAGAAAACTCTCCAAGAGATACTAGTCGTGCGGTATATTGAGAACGAGACTCCTGGATTCGAAGATCATTTTTCGCCTTGATAAGCTCAGTGATCGGTTGAATAGCAGCTACGATTCCTTTTTCTGGCGAAGTAATTCTTCTAAGATGAATCATGTACCAACTATCTATACCTTCAATCGTTGTCCTGATTTCTTTTAAGGCTTCCTGATCAGAACTTCGTAAAAAAGAAAGAAGACATTTGGTAATTTCAGAATCTGGGTAGAAATTGCCAAGGTCCTGCCCAATGACACCTTTAAAAAAACCGTCGAAATTATTATTCACCATGAGAAATTTTTCATTCTGGTCAATCACTGCAACGAGGCCTGGAATGGCATTGATAAATTCCTGAAGCGTATTATTTTGTGCCACGGCCTTCTGTTCAGCTTCAAGAATCTGTCTCAGAAGTTTATGAGAAACATTCGCATGGTAAAAGCTATAAAGAAGATTTGTGACGACAAGAATGCCCATGATAGAACTCAGCTCATTCTCATGAGTGAAGAAGATACATGCAGGAATAATAGCAATAGAAACAAAATAGACGAAACACGTCTTAAGTGAAGCTGAAAATGCCGTAATACCACCAGACATGAGAATGACGATCAGGCCAAGTATCGCCATACTTTGCACAGAGTACAATCCATAGTGTTGATTGACATAAAAAGTAGCTAATCCCCAGCCGAGCCCTGTAAGAGATACTCCGATAAGATATGGAATCGTTGGTTCACGCTTCTTCTTCAAAACGAGGATACGAACGCCCAATGAAAAAAGGATCATCACAAAAGGATAGAAAACGTTCATATCTCTTAAAAGATAGACTGTGATGAAAACGACCATGATATGAGACCAAAGAAGCCTTACATTTCTGACGACTAATTCTTCATTTAGTTTTAATGAAATGGAACTACTCATGACTAATCGGAAGCCTTACTTTAAACGTGGTATGGGGTGATTCCGGAACGAGGGTTAACTCCCCTTCATGATTTTTGATGATATTTTTTGAAATGGATAACCCGAGACCAGTTCCCTGATTTACGTCTTTTGTTGTGAAAAAAGGTTCCATGATTTTTTTCTGGATCTCAGGTGGAATGCCTTTACCGGAATCAATGAAGAAAATATCGAGATTCTCTTGTACTTTCTCCACACGAACTTCAATCCATTTTTCATCAAATTCTTTAATGGCGTCGATGGCATTGCCAATGAGGTTGGTGAACACCTGCATGAGTTCAGCTTCTCTCCCCATGACCTTATAATCCTCAGGAAGCAGATGAGACTTAAGAGTCACATCATTAAGCCGGCATTTCTGGTCAACGATGTCGATTGATTGAAGAATGACCTGATTGATCGATGTGTGCAACATGGGATCATTTTCTGCATTCCTGGAAAGTGCTTTAAGACTCTTGATGGTCTTTGAAATCCTGTCAGAAGTTTCAATCATTTTCGTCGTCAGTAGTTTTACGTTCTCAATATCAATCGGCTCTTTATCAACAAGTCTTCTGACAATGTTGGCCGAACCTTGAATGATGGATAGAGGATTATTTACTTCATGGGCAATCCCTGCAGCCATTTCCCCAAGAGATGCTAGTTTTGCCGTATATTGTGCCTTCGCTTCCTGTTCCCGAATGAGCTCATGGGCGTGCACAAGTTCAGTAATAATGATGGAGACAATAATGACCCCGCCATCTTCGAGTCTCTGGACGTTTAAAATCGCATGTATTTTTTCACCCTGAAAAGTCGTCTCTTCGTGAAAGACTTCTGATATTTTTTCAGAATCAATGAAATCACAAACATCTTTCTCCCAATTAGACGTCGGATCAAAAGAGCCGATTTTTCTTCCGATAATATCCGGATAAAGCATCAGTGTGGTCTGGTTGGCCTGATAACAGACGTGATGTTTATCAATCAGTCCTACAAATCCCGGAACAGTATTCATCATTTTCTGAAGACGGTTTTTTTCCTGCTCTGAATGTAACCGGCTTTCAAGTAGATCGCACAACTGTTTGTGTGAGAGTTTAAAACTTGTGACTGAGAAAATGAGATACACAATGATTGTCACAATGATGTAACCACTCTCCGCAAAATTTCCGGCAGCAAAGTAGGTCGCAATTGTCAGGAACACCATCGGAATCACGAATGAATAATAAGAACTTTTATCACCGATGAGAGATGTGGCCGCAGATGCAGTATAGGCAGCAACAATTAAAAGAGTGTAACTTAAATGATTCGACTCTAACCCATAGTGAGTATAGACATCCGCAAAGTGAAGTCCCCACCCGACTCCCAAAGACAAGAAAGCGATGATGTTGAGACCTCGCACAACTGGATCTTTCTTCTCCCATTTATCAAAAAGAAGTTCTCCAACTAAGATGCGCAGGATGGTCCCAACGATGATTAAAGATATAACCCACCACCAGCGACTATCCGTATCCAGGACATCACGCTGAAAATAAAGGGCGAGAAATAAAATGAAAGGATTAGGAATATAGGCAATACGGTTTCGGGACCGGTGGATCTTATGCAGTTCTTTTTGTACTTGTTCCTGAATATCCGCCATATGGTCTCAAATCGTTTTTGATAAGTTTAAGGGGGCCATTAAGACCCCCTTAAATCTTAGTAGGAACGTTCGAGTGCGGCAATACGATCTTCTAAAGTTGGGTGAGTAGAAAGGAAATTCATCAACCCTTTTTTCGAAGTGATCTTCATCGTTTTCAGTGCGTCCTGAGAATCATCAACAAAATCAATTTTTTGCTGAAGACGCTTCAATGCAGAGATCATTTTGTGCTTACCTGCATACTTAGCAGCACCGCTATCGGCGCGGAATTCACGGATTCTTGAGAAATAAGCGATGACAAACATTCCAAGGAACGAGAACGCGATTTCAAAAACCATGACTGAAATGTGGTACGCCCAACCGGTATTTGCCGGACGGTCATCATCTCTGTCACCACTTAAAAAATTCTGTAGCGCGAAGGCCGCTATACGAGCAAAGAACATCACAAAAGCGTTCACGACACCCTGAATGAGCGCCATCGTTACCATATCGCCGTTCGCGATGTGGGCAACTTCGTGGGCCAATACACCTTCAACTTCCTCAGTATTCATCTGATGAAGAAGACCAGTTGAGACAGCTACGAGTGAATTGTTTTTAGAAGGTCCAGTCGCGAATGCATTCACTTCATTCGACTGATAAACACCGACTTCAGGCATCTTTGTGAGACCCGCTTGTCTAGATAAAGTATGCACTTTGCGAACGAGGTCACCGTACTGACCACGGTCATCTACGATCTCAACACCCATCATTCTCTTCGCCATGAATTTTGACATCATGAGAGAGATACCAGAGCCGACAAAGCCCCAGACTAAGCAGAACACCATTAATGCTGAATAATTAATGCCTGAAGCTGTGAGATAATTCCCAACTCCAAGAACACTGAGAATGAGGCTGACAGAAACCATCACCAAAATGTTCGTAAGCATGAATAAGAAAATACGCTTAAACATAGTTAACTCCGTTAAATTGTTCTATGAACAATCTTAAGTTAAGTCTTTTTAATCCCATGTCAAGGGTAACTGGTCAGCGCGTCAAATAAAATCATTCACTTACCACTCAATTATTCATGCTAGACTAAACAAGAAATGAAAAAATTGATTTTTTTATTACTCATTCCGGCCGTCGCCTACGGGTATTTACCTACGTCACAAGACGATTGCTCTCCCCTCGACATTCGCAATGAAACTCTCGGACATGTCAAAAACCAGGGACAAATCTCGTGGTGTTTTGCTTTCACAGCAAGTGACATGCTTTCTTATACTTTTGATAAACAAAGAATTTCTGCGGCCGACGTTGCCCTAAATTATAACGAATCGCTCGTGGGAAGAATTATGTCGACGGTTGATCCGAACGGCACGCCTCATGAAACCGGATTCACTAAAGTCGCACTCATTAAAGCGATGAAAGACGGCCTTTGTCCTGAAAGTGTTTTCCCTTCTGAGAAATGGATTAAGGTAACCAATGGCAAGGAAGAAGAAATTCTCATGCCGGATGCGATGAAAGAAATCTCTGAACTTCACAAGAAACGCAAAGAGCTCACGGAAAAAAATC
>JBEIQF010000067.1:0-12220 GCA_040376635.1 Halobacteriovoraceae bacterium | reverse complement strand
TTTAACGAATCAGAAAGACTCTTAAGAGAAGCTATTATTCAGACTCCGGATTATCTGGATGCATATGATGCTCTTGCTTCAAACCTTGCTGCTCAGAAAAAGTTCATGCAAGCAGTGAACGTTCTTGATCAGGGTCTAGCACGTGCTCCATCTGATGTTCAGTTACTTGTTAAAAAAGGGAAAATCCTTTTTTACGACCAACAATTAGATCTTAGCTTATTAGTTGCTGATAAATTGATTGCGATGTCTGATGAAGGCGCAAAATACCAGGGTTATGTTTTAAAAGCTAAAATCGTCTTTGATAAAAACCCAACTCGCATCGGTCAGGCATCATCTTTACTTTTAAATGCCATCGATATCTCTAACGGGGATTCGGAAGCTCACATCGTTCTTGCCGACATTTATGCATCGGTATGGAAATTTAAACAAGCTGAAGACGTATTAAATGATGCTCTGACAAGAGTCAGCGACCGTTCAAGAATTGAAGTTAAACTTGAAGATATCAAAATTCTCGAAAGTGATGTTAATCGTTTCCAGATGGCCATGTCAGTTTCTTCATGGAAATTTGATGACCAAAGACCACAGTGGCAGGAATACTACCTTGATGGCGTATGGAGAATTGACCCTTATAAAACACTGGTTCTTGGTGTTGAGCAGTTCACACGCGATGATCTTTCTGACTCTACATTGAGAGTTGAATACAACCAGAAGCTCAATAAGTGGATCTACGCTTATGCAGCTGGAAGAATGACAATTGATCCTGACTTCCGTGAAAAAAACGGAGTTAAAGTTGGTACAAATTTTGTTACGAATCCACTTCCAATCGGTTCAAGCGTATTCACAACAGAAGCTGAAACTCGTCTTTATGATACTGGCCGCGTTTATTTCTTAACGGGCGGAGTAGAACAATACATCGGTAAATCGTTTATCGTGAACGCAAAGATCTTCCGTGTTCTTACAGATGGCAGAGACTTCAACGTATGGAGCACTAAGCTTACTTACAATGTTACTGACAAATTCCAGGTGAGTGGTGGTTACGGAACAATGACTGAAGACGTAAGAGGAAATCTTGCTAATGGTCACTCTTACAATCTCGGTGCTCAATATCGTGTGAACAACCGCTTCTCAGTAGTAGGTAACTATACAAGACACTCAAACGATCTTTATAAGGCAGATCAATATACAGTCGGAATTAAAATTAACTTTGGACCAAGACGTAAATAATAAGGAGATTCTATGAAATTCACTACTTTCACTAAAGCTTTAATGCTTGTAACTGCTCTCAGCGCTGTAAACGTAACTGGAGCATATGCTCTTACTGATGAAGAAGCTCTCGCAGAAGGTATGACACCTATCGAGCAAGCTGTGATGACAGAAATGAACGCAGTACTTACTCCGGGATTAAACTCTGAAGGCGTAGCTCGCGCTGTTCAGTCTCACCGCTTAGTAATCGCAGTAAACAAAGCTGCTAAAGGCCCTGGCGCTCAGACTATGACGATCTATGAAAACGGTGTTGAAATTCTTAAACAGAAAATTTCAACTGGCCGTGAGAAAACTGAAAAAGCAAAATCTGGCCGCGTATATCTTTCTACAACACCAAAAGGCTTCTTCCGTCCTACAAAAATGTATAAGGATTACCTTTCTTATACTTGGAATGCGCCAATGCCTAACGCTGTATTCTTCATCGGCGGTATCGCAATTCACGCTACAACTAAATCTCACTATGCTGAACTTGGAACAAGAGCTTCAGGTGGTTGCGTAAGAACTCTACTTGAAACATCTGCACTTGTTCGTGCAAAAGTTATGGATTCTGGTCGTGGTTCACAGCCTGGTCAGTTTAAAGTTGCTGCTGAAGCTAAAGGTCGTAACATCATCACTAATAACACGGTATCTGTTGATCAAATCAGCCGTCAGACAGGTGATATCCTGAACGCTAAAGTTAACTCTTGGGATACTGTAATCGTTGTTTACGAAGAGTAAGAATCTAAAAATGAAAAAACTTTTCTTTGCAGCCTATTTATTGACATCAGCAGCAGTGCAGGCCTCGACACCGGGGCTCACTGCTGAGTTTAAAACTCTGGTCACACAGAGTAAGCTAGGGACTGTCACGGAGCAGGCCTATTGTTACGCCCAGGATGGCGTTACCCATGGCTACCAAACTGAGAAGTTGCAAAGAATCGCTTCTGTTACCAAGATCATCTCTACATTACTTGTTTCTGAGACGATGGATCTTAATCAAAAGTTCACAACAAAGATTTATGTAGGGAAAGACAGTCTTCACATTGAAGGTGGTCGCGATCCTTATTTTGAAGAAGATAAACTCCTCCTGCTCATGCAGTCATTGAACAATTTAGGTTACAAGTCTTTCAAAAGGATCACATTCAATCGTGATTTTCTTTTCTATGACATTGCCATGGGTGAATACGCTAAAGTCACTCCTGAGATTTCTCGTGCACGATTAGCGTTCTACCTTTCCGGTAAGAACCCTGCTTCAGTTCGTGCAAAATGGCAGAGTATTCGTAAGTTTGCTGAAGAAGAGGGCGTTTCTCTTGAAGTAACTTCGCCAATAGTGACAGCTTCTTCGATTGCTATTTCAGATATCAATCCGCTGCTTAATGAAAATCCATCAGTATACATTCACAAATCGAAGGCGTTTCATCAGATCCTGAAAACGATGAACGTGCAATCTAAGAACTACGTCGCAGAAAACGTTTATCTTGCTGGTTCTGCAATTAAAAAACTTCCCATTTTGCTTGCTGAAAAAGGCATCAGCTCAACAAGTTTTAGAATTAATAACGGATCAGGTTTACCAATCATCAATGGAAACATCCGTGCAGATAATCTTGCAACTTGCAGTACAGTTCTGAAAATCGTTTCATTACTTGCGGAAAGCTTGAAAAAGCATAATCTTGAAATGTCTGATGTTATGGCAGTGAACGGTGGTAAGGATCTTGGTTCATTCCGTGAAAGATTTGAAAATTATCCGGAAACTCATGAGGCAGTTCTATCTAAGACTGGAACATTGAAACATACATCATCTTTGGCAGGAGTTCTTTTAATTAATGGCAATACACCGTTTGCCATTCTTAACCATACGACCAATTCGGCAGGTGCAAGAAAGTTTCAGGACAAATTTGTAAGCCGCATGTTCGATCACCTCGGTGCACCAACTCCTCTGGATTACACGAAGATTTCTATCTTCCCATGGGATGATTCAGATTTTCTTACCACATCTCGCTAACCTTGATTTTGAGTCTCAAACGGGTCAGAATGAATAAAACCTTATTCAGGATCCGTTATGAAAACTCTATTCTTAATTTTTTGTCTTCTTATCAGTTCAGCGTGGGCGGAAGTCGGTAAAGTCACAAAAATTGTAGGTGAACAGGACTCTTATGTTGTACGAGGTTCTGAAAACATTAAGCTTTTAGTTGATACAGCTTTAGAGCTTGGTGACATCATTCATTCCAAAAATGCTTATCTTGTTATTCATCTTTTTCCTGCAACTCAAATGAGCCTTGCGAAAAATACCGAAATCAAAATTTCTGAGCATATGATCGAAGAGAACGCTGATTTGGAGAAAACAACTTCCGTCATCGATTTCATTAAGGGGATTGTTCGTCTTCAGGTGACAAAAGATTCGAATCAGGAAATCAATCAGAAGGTTCAGGCGGATAGAATTGCTTTCGGCGTCCGTGGAACTGAATTCGAAGTCTCGATGGAAGATAATCAGGATGTGGATCTTGATGTTTTTGAAGGTGAAGTTGAAGCAACATCACCAGACGTTCATACTTTTGTACCTGAAATCATCAAGGCCAATGAAGGATTCCGTTTTGAGAAAAAGAAGAGAGCATTCTCAAAAAGAAGATTTGCTCCTAAGTTCAGAAATCATCCGGGATTCAAGGATAAGAAAGAAATCAAGAAACAGTGGAAAGCTTTGAAAGAGAAACGTAAAGCTGATAGGGCCGCCAAGAAATCTTTAAGGGTAGAGCGTAAATCCGATAAGAAGAAACATAGATCAGATCGTAAAAATCAAAGAAAGGGATCAAGATAAACTTGATCCCTTAGTCATCTTATTCCTCGTCAATTTCCATTTCTTCAGTTGTAGCACCTGAATCTCTATTCATGTCAGATTCCATGTCAGTTCTTTCTTCCATAGCTTCAATTTCAGCTGGAGCGGGAGTAGTTGAATCCTGATGCATTTTAATTTCTTGTTCAGGAACAATTGCACCTTTAGTAGACGATGAATCCTCAGTAACCTTGGCAGGTGCAGAATTCATTGTTCCAGTACCTGAAGATGGATTAACCGTTGAAGTGTTTGCGAAAGCTGACAAAGACAGCAGCATTGATGCGATAGTCCCAAAAATAACTTTTTTCATAGATTCCTCCTGTTGCTGGCATTGAACCAGTCGCTGGAGTAAATATCCATGACCCATGCAAAAAGACCGACTTCTTTGCGATTGAATCCATGTGTAAGATAACTGATAATTTAATGACATGGCCAAGCACTCAAATCATTTCCGAATTTTTAACAAGATCTTATCCTTAGTACAAGGATGGCCTCGCCTTACGTTATTTGGATTTGTGGTGCTTTTGGCCTTTTCAGCTTACGGTCTGAAATTCTCCAAACTAGAACTAGATATCTATGATGTCTATGATCCAAACTTTCAAAGTAGTATAGATCTCTCTGACATCAAAGATGTTTATTCTGATAAGTCACAGATGCTCGTTGCCTTTCAATTTAAAACTATTCCGAAAGCTCATGAACTTTGTCGTGTGCATCGTTGGTCAAAAGATCTTCTCCAATACGAAGAAATTAATAATATTACTTCGCTATGGTCGCTTCGAGCTCCTAAAAATGAAGATGAGAAATTATGGTATCCAAAAACACTTTCTGATCCTTGTCTTTTAAATCCCTCTGATGAGTTTGATATTAAACAGGAATTCTCAACGTCTTTCTTTCGCCATCTGGTTTCTGCGACAGGAAGTAAGGATCTTGTTTTCGACATTACTTTCTCGGGCAATGATTCCAGTTCTTCGCAAGTTCAATACGTAATCGATGAAACAGACAAATACGTCAAAACCAATTTCAAAGATGTTAAGATCCGCTATCTCGGTCTTTCAGCTTCCCGTCACTATTTTAAAAAGATCATGTTCAAGGACAGTATTTATAACCTTCTTGTTATCCTTATCATCATGGTTCTCTTGCGATTTATTTACGGAACATGGCTGAGTGGTTTCTATCTCGTACTTACTCTGGTCACTTCGTGTATCGTTCTTTATGGAGCTCTTGCCTGGACGGGAATACCCATTAACATCCTGACGAATAATCTCTTCCTGATGACCGCCGTCGCAGGAACAGCTGATTTTGTCTTTGTGACCCAAAATCAAATGAAAGGGAAATATCAGGACAGCTTAACTGATATGATCGCGCCTTGTTTTTTTACAACTCTTACAACGGTAATCGGATTTTTATCCTTGAACACGTCTGACCTGAATCTTATTAAACAGTTTGGTAATGGTGCAGCTCTAGGTGCACTGGCCGAATGGACAATGCTGTTCATGTTCATGCCAGCGCTCTTGAAAGTTTTGGGGAAAGAAAAAATATGGGTTAATCCCGAAAAAGCGATCTCCACAAAATGGCTCGACTCAATTGAAAAACTTTCGATGCCCAAGGGAACAATTTTTGTTTTTGCAGTCATGATGGTTCTATCAGTTCCTGCATTCTTCTTTTTAAATGACCAGGATTCTCCAGTGATGAACCTGCCAAAGAGCCATGTCTTAAGATCAGGATATGAGGATTTCCGGAAGAAGTTTTTATGGCAAGGTCAAGTTCACTTGTTTTTCCCTGAAACTCCATCATTAGAACTTCATAAGGAAATTGTTTCTAAGCTTAAAAATTCAAAACTTATTTATCGCATTGAAGATCCTGAAGAACTGGCCGAAGAATGGACAAAAAATGTTCCACCTTTAAGACAAGATCTTATTCGACGTGAGTTGAGCGGCACACCTCTTTGGGAGAGATATTATTCAAGCACGGGGCAATTAAGAATACCTCTTTATCTTTTTGATCAGGACTTACACAGTCTGAGAAAGTTAAGAGATGAAGTTCAAAGAATCTGCAAAGATTCTTGTCGGCTTGCTGGTCAACGAGTGGTGTACCTGGAATACGGTGAGAAAATTTCAAAAACTATGATTGAGAGTTTTGCTGTCAGTATTGTTCTTGTGATTGGTATTCTAGGTGCGCTTCTGCATAGTCAGGGCAAACTCAGGTATTTTTGGCCCGTGACTCTATCTGCATTAATGGGACCTTTGGTGACTTTGACTTTGATTTCCATATTCCAGATTCCGGTTACTCTTATTACTTCTATTTTCCTCGCCGTCATGGTTGGTCTTGCAGGTGACAACGCTATTCAATATCTTCTTGCTCCTGGTGATTTAAATACCGGAATTGAGAGTAGGGCGAGGGCCAGTATCATAGTCACCATCATCATGATGATTGGTAGTTCGATGTTTATTCTACAAACTCTATTACCGATGAAAATACTGGGAATGCTCTTTGTGTTCGGCTTTCTCATTAATCTTGTTGGAGACTTCTGGGGACTCAAAGGTCTTCTCTCAAAGAAAGCCGACTAAAAAAGAACGGTACTTCCTTCCTGCTCCTTGGCAGTAGTCTTTCATGTTAAAATTTCGGGTATCTACCGGAGATAAAAATGAAAGAAATGCTTTGTGACTTTAATCAAACCACACAGCCAATTCGTCCTCACAAAGTTTTCAACAACTGGGATGTTGTTGCGACTGGATGGTACGTTGTTTGTAAAAGCAGCGACCTGAAAAAAGGAAAAGCACTTCCGATTCGAATCTGCGGTCACGAGCTTGCACTCTACAGAACTGAAAGTGGCAAAGCAGTTGCTCTCGATAAATTTTGTCCTCACATGGGTATGAGTCTCGCTGAAGGTACTGTGAAAGGTGAGCATCTCACTTGTATCTTCCATGAATGGAAATTTAATTCTCAAGGCAAATGCATCGATATCCCCTGCCTGAAGAAAAAAGTCGAAAACGGAAAATCAGTAAACTCATATCCGGTAGAAGAAAAATACGGCATGATCTGGGTTTTCTCGGACAAGGAAGCTACTAGTCCAGTTTTTGAGATTGATGAACTTAAAGGTAAGCCAATTCTCTTCACTACGCTCAAACCATTCAGAAGAATTGCTCATCCTCATATCACAATGATGAACTCAATTGATGAACAGCATATGCGTTCTGTTCACAAGCTTCCGATGGATCTTGATACGACCATTGAAGAGAAAGGAACTCGCTTTAAAGTTACCTTTACCGGAAAAGTGCTTGAACAAAACCTCTCTGGAAAGATTCAGAAATTCTTCCTTGGTGATAAGTGGAAGAGCTCCGTATTATTTGTTGATGGATGTCTTGGTCTTCTGACAATCATGATTGATCTGAAGCTATTTAAAAAGTTTAACCTTCCATGTGGATATTTTATCTTCTCTCAAACATTCACGGAGAAAGGTGAAACAGTTGTATGGCCGATCATGGTGACAGAACAAAGACCCGGCATTCATGGATTCATTTTCTCATGGCTTCTTATTCGCGCTCACAAAGCCCTGATGTGGTTCCTTGCATTCCAGGATGGGCGTGTGATTTATAAAAACCTACGTTTCAATCACAGTGGATTGTTACCTGAAATTGATAATGCTTCAGCAAGATGGATTTCATTTGTTAACCGTGTGATCAAACCCTCAATCTGGTCACGTTCACGTATTAATGAAAACAAAGAGACGATTCAGGAAGATATCGCAGTAAACGCATAATGAAGAAAATCCTCTTTCTCGTTTCTGTCATGATTGTTCTCACTCTTGTCGGTGACAGGATCAGTGGAGCCTTGTATTCCATTGAGTCGAACTCAATGTTGCAAAGTCTTCATCTTATTCGAAAAAATTTAATCTTCATCGTTCTCGCTAATTTCCTTCTATATGCTTTAGAAATGGTGAGAATGAAACTCATTGGTAAAATCTTTAAGCTCGATTTTAAATGGCAAGAATGCTTCGGAGGAGTTGCCTTGAATCTCCTGTTTGGATGGATTTCACCTATGGCAATTCTGGGTGCACCTGCTATGGCCTATTATCTCTACAAAAGGGGATATCCGGTTGTTGAGTCTATCACTGTATCATTTGTCAGATCATTCTCAATTATCCTGATTTCTGCGATTACCACGATCACCATCTTCACATTTAATCTTCAGGGCGAAATTCATAATGTCGTTCTTCAGGAAAAAGTGTTTCAGGCACTAACTGGTATCGCTATCTATATTTCTTCACTGGTTGTGCTCTCTTATCTGCCATTTGAATTTATTAAAAAGATTAAATTCCTGGAAAAACTCACAGGACAAATTCGTCTTCTTGTTTCCAATGGGAAGGCTTTGATGATTCCGGTTTTCATCCTGACTCTTATCCTGAATTTCCTGCTGGTTTCATTCATTATGTATGAAGGGAGTCAGTATCAGATCGCTCACAGCTCTTTATTAGGCCAAGTGATGTTATTCCTTTCGTATATGCTTCTTATGCCGACTCCGGGTGCCTCAGGTCTGGCCGAGGTGGGAGCTCCTATGATCTTCAGCCTCGAAATTCCCCGCGCAGACATTGTTTCCATCGTTTCAGCTTCAAGATTATCCTCATTAGGACTTCAGATTGCTGTCGGCGTTTTTTTTATGCTGTTCGTGCTAAAAGAAAACTTCACTATTGAAGACCTGAAAAAATTCAAGAAGACACGCACATGAATGATTTTCCTCTGATCATTGATGGCAACGGTGTGGCGGACTATGAAAAATGGTTTCGTGATAACAAGTCTGACATCGAATCTAAACTTAGTCAGAATGCAGCTATTCTCTTTCGTCAATTTCCTCTTCACACCAGAGCAGACCTTGAGAAAACAATTAAGGCTCTTGTACCCGAAAAAAACATCCTGGATTACCGGGGTGGAACATCTCCCCGCGAAAAAATGGGTGAGGGTATTTATTCTTCCACCAAGATGCCTTTCTTCCTGAAAATTCCTCTTCATTCAGAAATGGCCTACAGAAAGAAGTTTCCCAAAAAGATAATGTTTTTTTGTGAGAAGGCTCCACTTGCGGGAGGAGAGACCCCAATTGTGGATATCCGGAAAGTCTATAAAGACATGCCTCTTTCCATTAGAACTAAGCTTGAATCAGAAGGCATTATCTACTACCGCCATCTCAAAAATTTTACTCAGATAAGAAAGTTTCTCACAAAACTAAACCCGATGATCGAAATGGGAACCTGGCAATTTGTCTTCAAGACTAATGATGCTGATGTCGTGAATCAATATGCCTCGGAAAATCATTACCAGACGGAATGGTTATCAGATGGATCTGTGATTCTTAAAACTAGTTTGCCCGCAAGACTTGAAGATAAGGCGTGGTTCAATTCCTTTCACTTCTTTCAGGTTCATTCCCGCATTTGGGGAAAGTTGATTACACCCATTTTCAAAATCCTCTCAATGTTATCCGGTGCTCGCGACATGAGTGCCACAACAGGTAAGCTCAATAGGCTCACAGATTCGGAGATTTCACAGATTGTGGATGCTTATGAGAAAAACATGACATCTTTTAAATGGCAGAAAGGTGATTTGCTCTATCTGGATAACACTAAGACTGCTCATGGAAGAAATCCCTATCTCGGTTCTAGAAGTATTCTTGTTGCCCTCGCCGAAGAAGGCGAATTCTAATCAGCCAGCTTTGTAGTATTTATCAGCGAAAGGATACTTTTTAAAGAACTCACGTTTTCATTTAGAGAATACTGATTTTGGCAAACGATTCACGTGGGCGATAAAGCTCGTGATATTAGCATCGTCAGAAGTCAGATTTGGTGTAAACCTGATGTTCTCATAGATCTCTCCATCTTCATTTTTAAGCCGGTTATAAATCATTTCAGTCATCATGAGATGTAACCAGGACTTTATTCCGCCGAAAAGTCCTGAACGCTTGGGCGTAAGGAATACGGGCTGGATGATAGTTCCCACACCTGTAACCTGACGGTATCCAAAAGTTGCATAGATCGCAGGGAAGGGAATTTTTCCAAAGAGTTTAATTCCTTCCAGAGCTTTCAGGTAACCAACTGTAGATCCAGAATAACGGACAGAGAATTTATAACCTCCACCAGTCATCTTGATTTTTCTATCCGTGAGAAATTTTCCTTCAAAGTTATAGTGAATAAAACTTTGATCAGGAGCTTCATGATGGGAGGCCGTCACATTCATTTCAAGTGCGTGAACAGTATTCACATGCTGAATATCGAGAGCGTTCAATAAACTGATATGCGGATGAGAGGGACGTTTATAAGCGGTACCTTTCCTGAAAACAAACTGATCTTCTGGTAGATCCTGATGCCATGGAAGAGGATACTTGGCTTCGTCTCCTGACCAGATCCAGACAAGACCGTAACGAATTTCTACCGGATATGATTTCAGATTTTTTGATTCGTTCAGTTTCTTGCAGCCAGAGTCAGAAACTTCACCTTCGCCGTTATAGCGCCAATGATGAAATTTACATTGAAGAGTGTCTCCCTCAACTGTACCCGTGCTCAAACGTAGACCCATGTGAGAACAAAAAGCATCCAGGCAGTGAATCTTTCCATTATTCGATCGAAAGACAACTAATTCCTGATTGGCGATTTTAGTTGAGAAAAGATTTTTTCCGTCGAGTTCACGTACATCACCAACACAATACCAGGCCTCAACAACTGAATCCCAGTTATTAAAGACGGCCATCGCCTTTAATGGTTGGGTGTTGAGGTTAGAATCTTCGAACATTCTTTTCCTCTAATTGCCACGCTTCTTGAGTGAACGGATATTTCTCAATAAATTTTCTGAGCCAAGTATCGTATGTTCCAAACAACGTCATCACATTGATATGAATAACCGGAACGAGTGTTGAGTGAAATTTGTCAGGAGTGGATTTAGCGCTCCCACCGTCATAGATGTAGTGACTGATGAGAGGCAAAAAATAAAAGAAAAACATCCCGATAAAAAAAGTGATGATCGTGTCCGATTTGAATCCGAAGATCCAAAGTTTGTAAGCCGAGATGAAATACAGAAATATTCCAATCACCATTGATAAGGCATGAATCCAGCGAAGATAGTGATCAATGTGGATGAAATAAAACCAGTCGTTGTAGCTTTGAAATTTATCAGGCGTAAATACCGCATTCCGCGCCATATGGAACTGACGGGACTCGCTACTTGGAATCAAGCGGGAAAATCTACATCTCAGATAAGACTTCATTGGAGAATTATCTCCTGAAATAGAATTTTATGGAGTCAAAATCTGTTATTTCGTGGCACTCCCCGTAAACCCCATGAATTATTGGTTTTTCAGCAATCTTTTTAAAGTCTTAAGGTTTCAGGTCGATAGGGCTTATATGACTAAAATACTTTTACTAATATTCTCACTTTTTACTTTTACAGCGTGTGTAAATGAAGTTGAGCTTGACTACAATAGTCCCAAAGACGGAGGAGAAACACTGCCAGCGGATGAGAATACTCAGCCAGAGTTTGATGTATTAACTGTGAAAAACTCTGTTGAAAAAGGGCAAGGGCAGAATTCTAGCACCGAAAACCAACCTATAGATTGCCTGTTTGGAGTTACCGATGACCTCATCAATATTACTAAGCTGAGGTCACTTGCTAAGTTGAGTTCAAAGGTTGCATTCGGAGGGTCAATATATGATGATTATTTCACTTGCGGAGAATGCACAACAAAAATAAATTGTATTCCAGGGAAAACTGTTTCTGTATCTTCTTATTTTTGGACTTCTGGGAATGCTCCAAGCTTGCTCTCCCCACCAAAAGACTATGTTTGTGGGGGTGATGGATTGATAACTTTGTCTCGTAGTGCAAATGAAATTTCTAACGCTGATTACCTGAAAATTGAGGCCACTATGGACGGGCTAACTGATGCAGAAGTTCTTCATTGTGAGAATTGAGGTTCATGAACTTATTTCTTTTAGGAGGCTCCACTATACTCTTCTGGATGGTAGCAGAGTTTTCTAGTATTTTTTTTCAGACTGAAATACCTACTATCAATCAACTATTTCTAATCTTTGGAGCGACTCTATCGCTTCTCATTTATCAACCTCATTTCATGACAACCTATTTTCTGAATTATGGGCGTGGGTATCTTTATATAAAAGAA
>JBEIQF010000088.1:0-10798 GCA_040376635.1 Halobacteriovoraceae bacterium | reverse complement strand
ACAAACGAACTCTTCAAGACTCTTCTTAAAATCACTCTCAAATTCTTCCTGAGGCTGGTCCGCGATTTTCTGGAAAGGAGACTTCCTGATTTCAGCTACCACATCAAATGGAAGATCAGCTTCAAGTGAATCAAGACCGCGTGGAAGTGAATTGATAAGTCCACGATAAGCACGAGCATATCCGAACGCTTTATCCTGGCGTTTGAAACCTTCATAGAAACATCCGACGATCTCACCTTTCTCAGCAAGAGAAAGATTCTGCGATTGTCCGAGTGTCTCTCCCCATTGGTCCATGAATGGTCCTACCGGAATAAGGAATTTATGAGAACGACGTAAGCACTTAGCTTGTCTCATCGACATGTGACGGTGATTTTCTACTGAGAGGAACTTTTTATTCACTTGCCCTGCATACACGAGAATCGGCGAATAATTTTCATTCAACTGGTGACCTAGTTTATAAATGCGTTTTCTGAAGGCATCATCCTGAGGCATCTCCCACTGATCAATCACGCGATCAAGGTCACCAAAGTTGTGGGCCATGAGAGCAGTTGAACGAAGGAAGTTAATATGGTCACGCTTCTCTCTGAGTTCCAGGAGAAGTTTTTCTTCTTTTGTAATTTCAGCAAGGATAACGTCGGCCACTTCTTTAGCGAGTTCATCTTTTTTGTGTTTCACCAGAGCGCAGTAAGCACCAATAGCAACCGAAAGCCACGTTCCTTCGTGAGTACTCATCACCTGTCCGTTGCTCATGTTATAAGACTTACGGTTAGTGACTTGTTCATAATCCCACAACCACGAATCTATCGTGATGCGCGCCATGCGCTCAATGTGTCCGAGAATCTCTTTATGTTTCCAGAGTCCTTCTCGTATCTGGTTATCAACGTTAGTTGGAACAAACGTTCCCGCTGTCGTCCAGTGAGCGGCCATGCAGACATAAAAGTATTCGGTGAGATTGATATACTTTAAAGCGTTGAGATTCTTTTTGTAGAAAACGAGCTTCGCTAGATAGGCGCGATTCTTTCCTTCAGTGTTAATCTCACCTTTAAAAAGAAATGGGGCCGTGACTTCAATGTCTTTTAAAAGAAGATTTGGAGCGATTCCACTTAACTCAAGTTCAGATCTAAGTACTTTTTTGGCCATGATGGATTAATCTTTTTTCGTAAACTCAGCTTCAATCGCATCATCTTTCTTGATGGCAACGTTCTCGCGAGGTGCTTCATACTGCTGTTGGTAGTTCGGCTGTCCTGCTCTGTAAGTCTTGAAGACAAACTTTCCGCGCTTGCCGCCGATTCCAGCTTTTTCCATAGTCTCTCCGCCGAGAGCGACGATCCAGCTGATCACAACTAAGACCGGGTTCGTATGGAAGTAGGCCATTGTTGCCAAACTTGCGACGAGAATACGAGGACAAAAAATAAATCCAAGCCACCAGATCACTCCGCCTGATGCAACGGATGAGAACAGTAGAGTGAGCCTTGGAAAGAGAGTGATGAAAAATAAAAACATGACTCCGTGACGTTGAAAAAAATCAACAGTTCCGAATGACGTGTTCGAAACATCCATCATAATGGACGTCGCTACGAGGAGAATAAAAAAGATTGCTATACCTTTAAAAACAGTGGTCTTCATGCGCGTCATAATACTCGAAATTTAATGGACTAACAGGCCCCTAAATTGCTAGCGTAAATCCATGAATAAACTCCTTTTTGTCGTTCTTTTTCTCCTCTCATATTCCTCTTTTGCTGTTGAGTACGGTCTTGATCGCCTGAGCGACCCGGTTGTGATGGAAAAACTTGAAGGAAAAACTCTGGCAGTTCTCACTCATGCAGCGGCCAAGGACAAAAAAGGTGAACACCTTATCGATATCCTTCACCGCAGTTTTTCACTCAAAAAAATCTTCGCACCTGAGCACGGACTTCGTACTGCTTCTGATGATTGGGTCGAAGACGGAACAGATGAAGCAACTGGACTTCCGGTTATCTCTCTTTATAAAAGAACTTCTAAGGGACCAACTCCAAAAGACCTTGAAGGCATCGATGCCATCGTCATAGATCTCCAGGATGTAGGCGTTCGTTACTACACTTACTTTTCAACAATTGCTGAAGTGATGAAAGCTGCTGCTCCCCTTAACAAAGAAATCATTCTTCTTGATCGCCCTAACCTTCTTGGCGGCCTGATTGTTGAAGGAAAAACTCTTGATGCAAATCTTGCTGGTAGCTTCACGGCCTATCATACAGTTCCTACAAGGCACGGTATGACTCTGGGTGAACTTGCTCTCATGATAAACGCAGAAAAGAAAATGAATGTGAAGCTCACTGTGATTCCAGCATCTGATTGGAATAGAGAAAATCTTCTCTTCAAGATGGATCGCAAATGGATTGCTCCATCTCCAGCACTAGTTACACTTGATCAAGTCGGCCTCTATGCCATGTGGGGAACTCTTGAGAACTTTAACCTTGCTGTAGGTCGCGGTCAGATCAATGATGAAGCTTTCCGTGTTGTTGGTGCTCCATGGATCACTGTGAAAGAATCAGAACTTCTCGCTCACGAACTCAACGCTCTTGGTTTTTCAGGCGTTGTCTTCAAGCCGCATTCATGGACAGTCACTCGCGCAACATACACTGGTAAAGTTGCTAACGGGATTCGCGTTTCATGGAATGGATCAGAAGTTCGCACTGATGAATTCACTTATAAAATTGCCTCAACTTTGGTGCGCTTATTTAAAGACCGACTGAATATCAAAGATATGTCGCCATCAAGTTATGGCTCTTCGACAATGGTTAATGCGATCAAAGCACTTACACCATGGTCTCAGTACGGCCAAGTTATTGATAAAGAACTTGAAGCTTTCAAAATCAGAAGAACCCCCTACCTTCTCTACTAATTTCTGCTATAATGAGGGGATGAATATCTAATCCCCTCTCTTATTTCTCCCCTAAAAACATTCAGCCGAGGGCACACGCCATGAATAAGGTCATTTATCGTCCTTTAGTTTCATCTATCCATCTCTTTCAAAAGAGACTCTATGACCAATTTGTTAAGGATCATATACCTCGCATTTAACATATATTTTTCGAGATCCGGGACAGATGCTCCCTCGACGATCATCGAAATAGTTCGTGAATTCCGCAAAGAGAAAAAGAAAATTCTCCAGCAGAAATTTAAGTACAAGCATCGGTTCAAGAAACAGCGTCTTGATCCCCGTTTTAAAAATACAAAACCTAAGGATCACCGTTTCAGTAACCAAAAATCTCTACGTCGCATGTACCGCAACTCTTAACTCCCCCTCTTTATCTTTGTACATATGCCTCTTTCATTCTGAAGGAGGCATATGCAATTCAATCTGATTAAAGGAAGTCGTGGCGGTAGAAGACCCGGAAGCGGGAGGAAGAGAATTCACTCTAAAGGAGTGGCCCATCTTCCGCGCGAGAGAGTGTCACGCAAGACACCAGTCCATATCAATTTCAAATACAAAGCCTATATTCGAAATAAAGAATGTCTCAGGCTTTTGAAAAAGGCGATTGTTAACGGCAGAAGCCACGGAATCAGAGTGACTCACTTTTCCCTTCAGACAAACCATATCCATCTCATTATTGAAGCAGACTCAAACGATATCCTGACCAGGGGCATGCGCTCGATCACGGTTACCTTCGCGAAAGGGCTTAATAAAGGGAAGGTACAAATTGAAAGATATCATCTGCATGTACTTAGGGGTCTTCGGGAAACACGCAATGCTGTGATGTATGTCCTCTTTAATAAACAAAAGCATGAAAAAGGCACATATTCAAAGATAGATCATTATACGTCTTTGATGTCGACGAAAAATGCTGTCGTGTTGATTAAGGAGTTTATTGGAAAAACAAAGATGACAATACAAATTGAAAAGGGAGAACCGTGGATTCCGGATCTCCCAAAGAGCTACTTCTTAGTTACATTTTAATTTGGTTGGCTGAACCACGATGTCTTTACAAGATTTCTTCGTAAGCTTTCCGAGCTTCCACTCACCGCTTTCTACTTTCGCTGAGAGAGCATTAAAGAGTGGCGTAAGTTCTTTCTGGATGGCACCAGTCACCATGCCTGGCTTATGAGGATTACCGTCTGAGTAACCACGTGAACACATCTCACCTTTGAAGACTTTATCTTTTGAAGCTTTCTCTTCAAGCATTTTATAAAGTCCCGCAAGCATCCCAGTTCTGTCTTCGCCAGCTGTACAGTGGAAGAATACCTTTCCGTTCACTGATTTAACTTTGTGGATGATGTTCAGAGCTTCAACAGTCTGCTCACAAGCTTCAACCATTGATGGATATAGTTTCCAGCGGAATGGGATATGATAAGACTTTATCCCAAGTCGTTTTAATTCAGCGATTTCTTTTGTCACTTCATCTTTGACTTCATTCTTAAAGATAATCACATCAGTCACACCGATATGAGCGAGTTCGTCTACAAGGCTTTTTGGTTCTTTACCGCGGAAGACATTGCCGTCTTTATCCACTTGGAAAGAATTTGGAATGGTAAGTCCGTCGACTGCCAGAGCGTTTAAACTGAAAAGGGCAATAATAAGTAGTGTTTTCATAAGATGCGTTCTACGTCAGCGAACGGACCTTATGAAGCCTAGTTATAAAATATACGTTATCTAATTATTCGAAGATTGCCTTATCTCGCTTACGCGCCAGACGAGAGACTGTATTGATGAGTCCTACGTGGCTATAAGTCTGAGGGAAGTTCCCCCATTGCCCGCCATCTTCAGAACTTAGATCCTCACTCAAAAGACCAACGTGATTTCCGTGGACGATGATATTTTCCAGGCATGTTTCAGCTTCATCAAGGAAACCGAGGCAAACCAGCGATTCAATGTACCAATAAGTACAGATCAGGAACGTAGCATGAGTATCGCCGAAATCATCCTGGGCCTTATATCGGTACATCATTCCTTCCGGAGAAAGAAGTTCCTTTTGAAGGCGCTGGAAATGCTTGTGAGTGCGAGTATCATCGGGATGAAGATAATTCAGGACAATTAAGAGATAAGCACTCGCATCGAATATTTCTAGCGAGTGGTCCGACATATAACATTCTTTCTCTTCGCTATAACATTTTTCAATATTCAACTCAGAGAGATGCAGGATTCTTTGCGCCATTTCATGAAGCTCATTATCCTGGTAGTGATGGGCAATTTTGAGACTGGCCTTGGCACCGGCCCAATGGAAGATATAAGTCTCAAGATGTTTTGCTTTTTTACCTCGGAATTCCCAGATTCCCGCATCAGGCTCATCCATTCGCAAATCAATTTCTGAAAGTAGTGTTTTGATGGGATCAAGTGAGAGCATCTGATCACGGTGAATAATTCGTTCATCCATATATAAAGGAAGAAGACTTAAAATCACCTGCCCGAAAGAATCGTATTGTTTCTGGTAGTAAGCTGCGTTTCCGATGCGAACTGGTCCAGAATCTCCTTCATATCCTGAAAGAGGCACTTCTCTTTCCGGAATCTCAGACTCACCGTTAATTTTGTAAACGGGTTGAAGATGGCTGATGTCGTAAAGAATGTTGTTAATGAAGTGAAGGTATCTTTCCGCTTCCTCAAAGTGACCTAGAGAGTTCATGGCGGCCAGAGAGAAATATGAATCTCGAAGCCAGCAGTATCGATAATCCCAATTTCTTCCCGATCCAGGGTATTCAGGCAAAGAAGTTGTCCCTGAAGCGATAATCGCACCGGTGTCCTCAAATTGATGAAGTTTGATAGTGATTGCGGAACGAATCATTTCCTTTTGGAAAATATTGGGAATGAAAGTGTCTTTAACCCAGCTTCGCCAGTAGCGATTAGTTTTGTAATAAAATTCTTCATATGTTTCTTTTAATGGTGCTTCGAATGGATCGCCTCCGGAGAGAACCATAAAGATATCTTCGGTCAGAGAAAAAACTCTCTTCTCTATGAGATAGGACTTCGCTGCATTTGTGGTGAGACGAAGAGGATAATGAAGCCCCTTGAAATTAATGTGATTTGATCCCACAGTTATCTCAGGCTTCGACTCTCCATAATCTCCGCGCGGGTCACAAATAATAGTAATGCGCGGCTGTCCCTTAATACGTTTAATTTTTCGAAAGAATTGAAGCGGCTTGTGATAGCGATCGTGAATCTGAAAGCGTGGCGCGAAATCGATAACTTCAAAATCTCCATCATCACAAAAAAAACTTGTGATGATTGTTGCAGAGTTTTCGAGGTATCTTTGCTTCGTATGAAATCTCGATTCAGGAACAATCTTGAACGAGCCACCCTTCTCTCTATCTAAGAGAGAACCGAACACGAAACTAGAATCCATGTAGGGCCAGCACATCCAACTCACATTGCTTAAGTCATCGACGTAAGCGAGATAGTGACAGTTTCCGGTGATAGCAAGGTTGTAGCGATGTGCCTTCTTCATGATTAGATTTTAGATTATTATCCGTTCGGATTCAATGTTGGAGGACAGATGCCACGATGCCTTCTCGTCAGTAATCGATTGCCACTCGCTTATAATTCGAAACTCAATGTCTTTACACCTAGTTCTGGCGGATTAGTATCCGCCATTAAAGGTCTTGATTCATCACGCGTAGGATTTGACTTTGAGTGGATGGGCATCCTAACGGATGACATCGATGTAGAAAAAATTAATGGATTAAGAACAACGCCTGTCGGAAACTTGCCGAGTCATCCGATCATCGTTCCAAAGAAGATGTATGATGATTATTACAATCTCTATTGTAACAACGTCATCTGGCCTCTCTTTCACTATGAAAGAAACATGGTTGTTCATAATCAGGAAGGTTGGGAAGCATATCAGAAAGTAAATCAGATTGTTGCTGATGCCATCACTGATTTAGCAACTGAGGAAGACATCGTCTGGGTTCATGACTTTCAACTTCTTCTCGTTCCCGGAATGGTAAAAGATAAGAGACCAAATTTAAAAGTTGGATTCTTCCTACACATTCCTTTTCCAAGTTCAGAAATCTTCCGTGAGCTTCCTCAACGAAAAGAAATTCTACAATCAATTGTTCGTTGTGATCAGATTGGATTCCACGATCTCTCGTATCTAAATCACTTCAGAAGCTCATGTCAGCGGGTATTAGGAGAAGTGCCTGTCTCAGAAAGAACTTGGGGTGTCTACCCTATCTCTATCGACACTGATCACTTCCTTAAACTTGCAGATCGGCCTGAGACGATTCAATTTATTAAGAAATATAAACTTACAAAGAATAGTTTCAAATGGATCCTTGGAGTTGACCGTCTTGATTACATTAAAGGTCTTCCCTTGAAACTGCGGGCGTACCGTGCGTTTATTAAACGTTATCCTGAAGAACGCGAGAAAGTGCAGTTAGTACAAATTGTTATTCCTTCGCGTACTGAAGTCCCGGAATATAAAAACCTCAAAGATGAAATCGAGCAACTTGTATCAAGCATTAATGGTGAATTCGGTTCACCGGCGTGGATGCCTATTCAATATATTTATCATTCAGTATCAGAACCAGAGCTGTCGGCACTTTATCAATTAAGTGAAGTGCTTCACATTGGCTCCCGCAGAGACGGAATGAACCTGGTGTCCCTTGAATATGTCATGTCTCAAAAGGATGACTATCCGGGAGCTGTTCTCCTGAGTGAATTTGCAGGCGCCCACTCTACGTTGAGTTATGCAATTTCCATCAATCCATGGGATATTAAAGAAACTGCCGCGAAAATCAAAGAGGCCCTTCATCACCCGGAAGTTAAACGTCGGGGTGAAATGGCCGCAATGAAAGAATTTCTTACGAAGTACACTTCAAGTGACTGGGCAAAGGTCATTTTACGTGACCTGATAGCTGAAAAACCAGTTGATGAAAAAATCCTGACTCTTCCGGATGATGGGAAATTTCCATGGATGAAAGATCTTAAAAATAAAAAAGTTCTTTTCTTCTGTGATCTCGATGGGACTCTGGCGCCAATTTCATCATTCCCGAAAGATGTAAGACTCCATGACAATACGATAGAACTTCTTCAAAGGATTTCAGATAACAAGAATTGTGAGTTCGTTGTCGTGAGCGGCAGGGATAAAGAATTCCTTGAAGAACAATTCCTGGATAATGATTTTGATTTCCCACTGGCCGCGTGCCATGGAGCTTATTCTTACTCTCCCGATGATCATCGTTGGCATAATCTCATCCCGAATGATTCAACAAAATGGAAAGAATCAGTAATGGAGATCCTTGATCTGTATACACTGCGAACCCCGGGAAGTTTTATCGAGGACAAAGGTCATGCTCTTACATGGCACTACCGCAACTCTCCGCGGGAATTTGCCGACTTCCTTGCTAATAAACTTTTCTTTGAGCTCGAAGATGCGCTTACTGGCCAGCCTGTTCAGGTAAATCGCGGTAAAAAAGTCATTGAAGTAAAATCCATTCACGCGAACAAAGGTTATTTTGTTCAGCAATGGATGCAGTCACATGGCTCTAAACCAGATGTCGTTGTTGCAATCGGTGACGATACGACGGATGAAGACATGTTTCACATTCTTCAGGACAGAAAGGATGTGGAACCTTATTGTATTAAAGTCGGTCAGGAATCAACTCAGGCGCACTTTTTTATCAAAGAACAAAAATCCGTAAACCTCTTTCTTCAGAATTTTTTAAATTCAGTAGGAAACTGAAATGAGAAATCTTCTCCCTAATCCATACCTGCTGGCCCTTGGGGTCAGTCTACTGAGCTATATGGTCATTTGGGGATTCTATGCTGTCCTCACGACCCGGATTGCCAAGTTAGTTGGGAATACGAAGAACAAATGGGATGACATTGTGGTCTTCACCATGGAAAAGACGACAAACTTTTTCATGATCATGTGTTCTCTCTATATCGGTCTGAAGTTCATCAAACATTCCAAGGTCCTTGATAGTTACGCTGATAAAATATTCTTTATTATCTGTATGTGGCAGTTTGCCGTCTGGACCCACCATCTCCTTGATAAGTATATTCATTCAGCCATCAGTAAAAAAGTAAGACGAAATCCTGCAGCAGCAAACTCAGTCAGCCTGATTCAATTACTCGCAAGACTTGTAGTGTTCTCACTTATCTTCCTTTTCACTCTGAGTAATCTCGGAATTAAAATCACGACGATCATCGCGGGTCTCGGTGTCGGTGGTATCGCCGTCGCTCTCGCTCTTCAGAAGATCCTCGGAGATTTGTTCTCATCACTCTCCATCGTTCTCGATAAACCGTTCGTGATTGGTGACTTCATTGTCATCGATCAATATATGGGTGAAGTGGAGAAAATCGGACTAAAGACGACAAGAATACGCTCATTATCAGGTGAGCAGATTATCTTTTCAAACTCTGATCTCCTTGCAGCGAGGATCAGAAACTACAAACGCATGCGTGAAAGAAGAGTTGTCTTCAGTCTGCCTCTTGTGCTGCAAACACCGACTGAAAAAGTTAAATCAGCGGTCTCGATTATCAAAGCGGTCATCTCAACGAAGAAGCGCACCCGCCTTGAACGTAGTCATTTCATGCGAATCGGCCAGAATTCCATAGATCTGGAAACTGTCTATTGGGTCCTGAGTGATGATTATGATCTCTACATGGATATTCACCAGGAAATACTTTTTGAAATAAAAATGGCCTTTGAATCTGAGGGAATCACTTTTGCCACTCCAATGCAGACTGTGCACGTCATGCCGACGGAAATCTTAATGAAAGGAGGGTTTCCTGCCGATATGCCTGCTGATAAGACTTCACATCAGGTTTCTTAAAAGATTAAACTTATATTATGGTATTCATCCTTTTATTTCTATCTCTGTCGGTGTTTGCGGCCTCTGATTCGACGGACGCTTTCGAAAAAACTTATCCGCGGGATAATACCTTCTGCAGTTATAAAAATCAGCGCATCGAAATTCTTATCCGTGGAAGTAGCAAATTCATTGAAACAAAAGATCGAGGCTATGGTGAATTCATCTTCCTCCGTCGTGCTGGAAAGAAAGCTAAACTTCTTGAACTGAATAATCTTCGCGGTGATACCTATCGCTTTTTCCTTGGTACAAGCCCACATTGCAGCAAATCTCATGGATACCAGATTGACAGCTCAACTCTGGCAGTTCTTTTCCTGAAAGAAAATCGTCCATTCACGGACAAACTTGTCGTTCAGTTTCTTGATCTGAATACTCTCACTCCAAAGAACGTTATTGAAACTAACTATTCTGCAGAGCGGGCCTTTAAGATCAATGATGGCTTCGTATTCAAATCGTTTCCTCAACTTTTCAATCCAGAAATGGGGAAAGTTAAAATCGAAGGCGAAGATTATATCTATCAGGAAAAGAGTTTTCCGATCTGGATCAACTACACTCCTGCAGGATTCGAAACGACACTGGAAAAGACTTTTTCTAAATCTCCATGGGTAAAACTATTCAAGGATGTTGATGATTTCATCGCAACAACCGGATGGAATGCTGCTGAGAAAAAATTTACGAAGTCGATAGTCTACGAAGCCGTCAGCCACAAAGTTAAAAAGAAATGTCTTCTAATCATTGAGACAAAACAGAAGATTGCCGGAACTGAATCGTGGAGATGTCAGGCTATATAAGCACTGTAAATTGAGAAGAGTTCTTCAAGCTTACCTTCATACTGAAGATCAAGCCATGGATGCCTGTCGGCGATTATTCTCTTGGTAAATTTCCCTCGAACAACAATTTTAACAGGACGCTTGTGTGCAATCACTTCAATCTGCTTTAAAGTATGATCGATGTGCTCAACCTGTCCGTAATCGTAGATGAAATAAACATCTGCTTCAGGCAACTCAAAGTT
>JBEIQF010000073.1:0-11709 GCA_040376635.1 Halobacteriovoraceae bacterium | reverse complement strand
TGAAAGCTTAATTTTCTGGTGGGATTAGTTTAAGTTCATTATCCTAATAACATGTTTAAGGCATTATTTGAGCACTCATCATTAGGTATTATTATCTCAGACGAGCAAGGAGTCATCCTTGATGCCAATCCTTTTGCCGCGAAAATCTTCGGTTACGATAATGGGGAGCTTAATGGTAAGCCCATTGAAGTCCTCATTCCTTCTCAACTTAGAGAAAGACACGTCAAATACCGGGAAGGTTATGTCAAAAATCCGGTTCCCCGTTCAATGGGTAGCAGCCTGAATCTTCTTGCTGTAAAAAAATCTGGGGATCAGTTTCCAGTAGAAATCAGTTTAACTTACTTTGAACTCGATGGTCGTCGCCAGATTGTAAGCTTCGTTAACGACATTACAATCAGGAAGAAAGCTGAACAGGATTTGCTTAGACTCACTGAAGAGCTAGAGACCAAGGTTAATGACCGGACGAAAGAACTTTCAGACGCCCTGCTGGAACTTAGTCACACCAATGAAGGTCTTCAACAGGAAATGGAACAACGTAAAAAAGTTGAGTCACAGATCCGAGGCATGCTTGAAAGAGAAAAGGAACTCGGAGAATTAAAGTCCCGGTTTGTTTCTATGGCGTCACATGAATTTCGTACACCTCTGGGTGGGATTCTCAGCTCAGCATCTTTGATTTCGAAATATACAACAACGGAAGATCAGCCTAAAAGAGAGAAGCATGTTCTTACTATAAAGAAGATGGTTAAGAATCTGACAAACATCCTTAATGATTTCCTTTCTCTTGATAAGTTAGAACAAGGCAAGGTTTCATCAGCTCCTGTGCAATTTGATCTCAATAAACTGATCAGTGAGCTTTCTGAAGACATGCTCGAAACCAGCGATAAAAATTTAAAGATCAACTGGCCGGAACAAACAGAAATTTCAATCATTCAGGACAAAGAGATGATCCGCAATGTTTTGATTAACCTGATTTCAAATGCCATTAAGTATTCTCCACAGGATTCAACAGTAAATATTCGGTCTAGAGTTATCGGTTCATCAGTCGAAATTGAAATTGAAGATCAGGGGATGGGAATTCCTGAGGCAGATCAGAAACATTTGTTTGAAAGATTTTTCAGGGCAAAAAACGTGACCAATCTTCAGGGAACTGGGCTTGGACTTAATATTGTAAAACGTTATCTAGATATCATGGGTGGCTCAATTTCTTTTAAGAGTGTTGAAAATAAGGGAACGACTTTCATAGTTGTTCTTCCTTTGGAGAAAAAATGAAGAAGATTCTTATTATCGAAGACGATCAGGTCATGCGCGAGAATACAGCTGAAATCCTGGAGCTTGCGAATTATGAAGTGAAGACAGCAATCAACGGAAAAGTTGGATGTGCTCTTGCGAAAGAGATTAAACCTGATCTTATTATCTGCGATATTATGATGCCTGAGTTGGATGGATACGGTGTTCTGCATGTCCTCTCAAAAGATCCGAAGACTGCTTCGATTCCTTTTATTTTCCTCACAGCGAAGGCTGAAAAGAGTGAGATGAGAAGAGGAATGGAACTCGGTGCAGATGATTACTTGACAAAGCCGTATGAAGATATGGAGCTTCTGAATGCCATTGAATCGCGCCTGAAAAAGATGGAAGTTATCAAAAAAGAATTTTCTCGTGATGTTGGCGGGCTTGAAAAATTTTTTGAAGAGGCGAGCGGCATTGATGAACTGAAGAATCTCTCAAAAAACAGATCGGTATCTAAATACAAAAAGAAAGAAGTCATTTTCCATATTGGTGATAAACCTCACTATGTTTTTTTCATCAACAAAGGTTCAGTAAAAACTTATAAGACTAATGATGATGGCAAAGAACTCATTACGAACCTTTACCGGGAAGGTGATTTCTTTGGTCACACTCCTTTATTTGAACAGAAGGCCTATGCTGATTCGGCTCTAGTGATGGATGACAGTGAGATCTATAAAATTCCAAGTGAAGACTTCCTGAGTCTGGTTTACAAAAATCGTGATGTCGCAGGTCAGTTCATTAAGATGCTTTCAAACAAGGTGGAAGAGCAGGAGAAGCAGCTTCTCAAGCTTGCCTATGATACCGTGAGAAAGCGGACGGCCGATGCCCTTCTTCAGTTTACTAAAGGCCAGCAATCCAAGAATAATATTTCCTTTAAGGTCACCCGTGACGACCTTGCCAGTATGGTTGCAACGGCCACAGAAACTGTTATCCGTTGCCTCAGTGAGTTCAAAGAGGATGGATTTATTGAGATTAATGGACGGGAAATCACCATTTTAAATGCCAAAGGTCTGGAAAAGGTTCAGTAAGCTAAATTTGACTTAAATCAGTTTTTGAATGAAGGCATCTCATGCAAATTTTGGGGTGCCGGAAGTAAGCTGATAGAATGAAGATACTTATACCTACAGACTTTTCCAGCACATCCCGGGATCTCATCGAAAAGATGGTGGATTCCCTTCAAGAGACTAATTTAGTTACTGAAATACTAATCCTGAATACGTTTATTGTTAAAGAGACTGATCCTGAGCTTGTGATTAATGCCAATGATAAGCTTAAATCGGAATCCAAATCGAGTCTTGAGGAACTCAAACTCTCAGCATCGGGAAGAATAAGAAATCCTCACATTCAAATCCAGACAGCTTCTCATCTGGGATCTCTTAAGAATGTGATTCAGCAGCTCATGAAGAAAGAGAGATTTGATGAACTCACTGTCACGAAAGAGCAGGCAAGTGAGCTAATCTCGCTCAAGGATTTTCTGAAAGAGAAGGCCTGCACATTCAGGATAGAGTAATCCTGACTTACAAAACGATGCTTTGTCCTCTGACGGGTAGAAGAACCTTTTTACCAGATTTTTCAAACTCAGCTTTCAAACTTTCTTTTGCATCTTTCTCTCCATGAATGAGACAGATATTTTTGTTCAGTTCCGCCCACTCTAAGAGCTCTTTCTGGTCAGCATGAGAGGAGAAAGCGCCCGAGCCTAGAATCTCACCTTGCCAGAAAACCTGTTGTCCATTGACGAGAAGCGATCTTTCACCTTTGAGAAGCCTCTGACCTGTAGTGCCTTCACCTTGATATCCTGGAAGGAAGAGTACCGTATCCTTTCTGTCCTGCAGATTCACGAAATGACGAAGGACTCGTCCACCCGTCATCATGCCGCTTGAACTTAAGATGAGAATCGGGCCATTTTTCTTTTTAAGACTTTCCCATTGGCGAATGTGTTCGAGGTGTTCAAATCTTTCTAAAGCAAACGTCAGCTCTTTTGATTTCAGAGTTTCTTCTGCATGCTGCATGTAGATCTTGCAGGCCTCAAGCATCATAGGACTGTCGACATATACAGGAAATGATTCTTCAGGATGTCTTTCAAAAAACTCACTGATAAGTGAAATGAGCAGCTGCCCTCTGGCGATGGCAAAACTTGCAACGAGGCCTATCTTTTTGTTTCGCGAAATATCCATCAGGAAAGTGTGAAGCTCCTTGTAGATATCGCCTTTTCTCATTCTGTTACCGTAGGTTGATTCCATAACAACAAGGTCGGCCTCTGGACAAACGGGTGGTGCATGCAGAAGGTGATCATCTGATCTGCCAATGTCACCGGAGAAGACAACACTCTTGTTGTCTCCTGAAATTTTAACAGATGAAGCTCCAAGGATATGGCCTGCCGGGAGGAATTTAACTGATAGATTACCAATGGTCTGGGTCTCGTTGATTTTGACTGCTTTAAATCTGTGGATTGTCGCAGTAACGTGGGCTTCCTCGTAATATTTGTCAGAGATATTAGCGGCATCTTTCATCACGATTTTTGCGAGGTCGATTGTCCCTTTCGTCGCAAGAATTTTTCCGTTAAATCCCTCTTTGACCAATTTAGGAAGAAGTCCACAGTGATCCAGATGAGCGTGGGTGAGGATGACATAATCAATATTTTTTGGTTCGAACGAAAAAGGAATCTCATTCATGTCTTCGATTTGTGACGGTCCCTGGAACATTCCGCAATCGATGAGGATCTTTGTTTCATTTGTCTCGAGCATCGAGAGTGAACCCGTCACTGATTCTGTTCCACCTAGGAAAGTAATTTTCATAATTCACTCCGCTTGAGAAGTTGTATCTCATCCATGATCCGGTTTGTCTGGGCAGCTTCAAAACCCAATTTGAAGAGCATGTCAGATTTAATCTCATCAGCGAGAATAATCTTTTTATGAAGCAGCAAATGCTTCTGTGATTTTGTCAGATTTCTCAGTGAGGTCACTGGATAAAGCCTCAGTTCTCTGATTTCCTCAAGGAATGACTTATCAGGCGGGGAGTTTACTCCCATGAGGCCTAGACCTGTTCCCTTGGCGTAAAGAAGAGCGTCTGTCGTAAACGCTGTATTACTGAAGACAAAATAACCCTTGAGATTTTTGCCATCCGGACCAGTTTTTAAATCATCCCATCTGGCCTTCACATATAAGGTTATCTTGACGTCATTTTTTGTTCCTGAACGATTATGAAATTTACATTCAGAAAAATACTGATCAGTTTTGAGTGATGAAATACAGTCTACTTCGTGCCTGACGTATTTCCCCTGAAGTGTCTGACAAACTTTCGTTGCATAACCTTTTTTATCAAAATAGCGGGCAACATAGTCTTCGAAGAAGTGTCCTTCAGGTCCTAATTCAAACAATGCTTTTTTCAGAGAGTAGCGAATAGTGGCGAGGGAGGATTTTTCTTTCAGAAGATTGAAGGCTTTTTTGTAAATATGGCCCGTTTTATCACCGTCCTGAATTTCACCGGCGACTTTATCAGCGATGTCCTGACATGTTCTGATGGGAAGTCCTGTACGCGAGAGAGATCGGGTGAGCTTGATTTTTGAGAAGGGCTCTTTCTTCCCATTGGCCTTAGTTACGAACCTGGCCTTTTGATACTTTTTCATCTTCTAAGATTTCCTGTAATTCTTTGAGCCCGGAGAATCCAACTAATAAAATTCTGCTTCCGGCCTTGATTCTCAGCTGGTACTTGAATCTTTTTCGGATGCTTTTCAAACCAATCACACTGCCAGTGGCAGTGATCTTGTTGTGAATCCCGTTTTTGAGGTACTGAATCTCCCCATTAAGCAGGATGACAATGCCGGGTAAAATTTGTTTCTCATAAATAAGATCAAAATCTTTTGAGAAGATCAATTCATCATTCAGTCTTTTGGCCAATTCTATCTGTTCAGATGTCAAATGTGTGCTGGTTTTCATAAACCAATCCTAACGATTTCACCCATTTTCTAATATGTCGTTCGTCAGCTGACCTTCCCTCATTGGTCATTATAATTGGCGAATAATCTCAGCTTTTCTAAGTCTTTAACTAAGATCGTCTTACCTTCGAGGACTAGAATACCTTCTTCCTTAAACTCAGAGATAAGCCTGATAACAGTTTCGTGAGCACTTCCAATGAGAGAGGCAATTTCCTCGCGGCTCAGCCTGATATCGAGCTTGATCAGATCCCCAACCTTCAGTCCGTAATCTTCTGAAAACTCTACGAATAAGTCGGCCAGACGCTCTCTGGCATTCTTTTGGAACATTGCCGCAGACTTTTTCTCAGCAATACCCATATCCCGACTCAGTTTTTCGATCACATTTAGTGCAACGGATGGATCAGACTGAATGGTAGAGTAGATATAGTTTTTTTCAATGAAGCAGATGCTCGAGTCTTCTATGACTGTTGCTGTGGCCTCGTACTTCTCTTTACTGAACAGGCTTCTGTGACCAAGAACATCACCAGGTCCTGCGATTCTGATGATTGCTTCTTTTCCGTCATTCCCCGAACGAGAAATTTTGATTTTTCCCGAAGAGACACAATAAAGCCCCATAGGTGGATTGCCCTGAAAAAAAATGGTCTGACCTTTTTTATAATGGTTCATCACCTTGTGATGAGAAACATCATTCAAACTTTCTTTATTCAGATTACAAAATATTCCCGACTTTCTGGCGGAACATGATTCACAATGTTTCATTTTTTCTTCCTTTCAATAAGGGCCTTGAGCTCTTCAATTTCGGCCTGCACTTCAGGTGGGATTTCTGTGCCTCTTGAACCTGAATACATGAACTCAGTATTTTCTTTTAAAGTTGCCAGACATTTTTTTGCAACCGGGTGAAGTGGATATTTCTTTATACATTGTTTCAGGAAGAGATCTGCTGAACTCAGGAAATCATCTTTTCTCAGTTCAACTTCAATTTTTCCAAGCCAGTAATTAAGCACTGGTGCTGAAGCGGCTCCGGGATTCTGGAAGAAATAAACAGAGAGGAGACCAGAGGCGAGAAGAAGATCAGGTTTGTATTTATCTTCAAAAAACTCACCTTCAATAGGTGATAGTCTTCTTGAGATAAATTCTTTCAATTCTTTCTCACTATGAATTCCTGATTTTAAGCTTTTTTCTGTGACAAGAACTTCCAGGCGTTCCTTCCAATTGTTTAATTCTCTTAATTCTTCAGTCGAAATCTTTTTATCCAGGAAAGGAGTCAGGAAGGCGAGCATGGCCGCAGGATCCTTTTTCACTTTCATCTCGATCATGAGAATCTGCTGGAAGGGCTTGATGAAACCCATCTCTTCTTTTTTAATCAGTTTATCCTGGATGACTCTTAAAAATTGTTCTTTGGCGTCCACAAAACGGCGAACAATCATATACGTGACACCAAGTTCAAAGGGATCCTTATATTTCCCGGATTCAATCTGAATATCGCCATCCTGAAAGCTTGATGTGTGCTCAGGTGGTAATCTTGTATGGCATTCAAGGCAAGTAGAGAGGGAGTCTCTCAGCATCCATAACGCAAAATCTTTTTTTCCGTTACTAAAAGCAGAACGACTTTCCTGAACACTATCCATCATCATTTTATATGATGGAGCAAAGAGGTCGTTCTTTAATAATTGATCATGTCCCGCAAGCTTAAATTCAGTTTCAAAGTCAGTGAGATGCTTTTTGATAAGGGCATCGTTTTTCTTCTCTTTGAATTTATTGTCCGAAAGAATGAAGGGCATAAGCTCGGTCAGAGTCAAAAATGCCTTATTCATCTGCAAAACAGGACCTGCGAAGGCACTTGTCGTAATAAAGAGTGTGAGAAAAATGACCTTCATGGTTTTGTGCTCCCGTTAATCTGTTCATAAAGAAATATGATGGTGGCCATTAGGCCGGCCGATAGCATGATAGATTGTCTGATTTGTTGTCTTCCCTGTGGATCAGTATTTCCGCTGGAAGAAAGGTCCTGAAGAAGGAGCATACTTGTCGTCATCGTCATCGCTGTTGCAACTTCAGCTGTTACGGGAATGGCGACAGGGGAGTATGGACGGGACTCAAAGGATAATGACGATTCTGGAATCTGGAACTTGATATTCCCTAATTCTGCCAGTGATACTTTATGAATCTTATCGATAATAAGGTAGGAGTTCATCCTGCTTGATTCACCATAAGTAATGGTCTCCTGATGAATTCTCCCTTCAATCATGACCTCATCACCGTCTTTCAGAAGTTTCATCGTACTGCTTACTTCTTCGTTTCCGGCGATTGAGGGTATTTTCTGGTTATTTTCTGATGTTCTTAAAGTGAGTCCCTGAATTGTCATCAGTGCCCTGACAGGCTGGTCCTGTGCAAAGCCGAGAGATGTAGTCATAAGGAACAAAAGGCATAAAGTGATTTTTCTCATACCGAAAGTGTATTCCTGATCACCTTTTACTCCCATTCTCCAGCTCATTTGAAATTATGATTTAAATCAATTTTTGCAGTTACGATGGTCAGTCACCTGATTTCGGCAAGATGCTAAGTTTGATGCATGTATAACTGCCTTCATTGTGATGAACCTGCCTTATCTCCACTCTATGAGTCGAGCGATGAGGCCTGTCAGAAACCTTTCTGTTGTGAAGGCTGTCTGACTGTTTATCAGGTGATTCAAGGCAAAGGTTTAGGTGAGTACTATTCAATTAAGAGCGATACTGCTGCCTTTAAGAGACGAGCTCCGGCCGAAACATCATCTTCTAGTTTTTCTTATCTCAATGATCAGGAATTCCTGAAAGAGTTTTCATGGGCGAATGATGATAAGCAGATCATGGAGTTTTATCTAGAAGGGATTCATTGCCTGGCCTGCCTGTGGCTGATCGAAAAACTCCCTGAGTTTGTTCCAGGAATTTATTCAAGCAAGCTCGATCTTGAACGTTCCGTCGTTACTGTTTCCATCACCCAGGAAGGCAAATTCTCATCTGCAGCGCTTGAACTCTCAAGGCTTGGATACAAACCTCATCCGATCAGAAAAAATCAGACTACAAATGATTTAAAGAAAAAAGAAGAGCGTAGCTGGCTCATACGTATTGGTATTGCCGGAGCAGCTTCAGGCAACATCATGCTTTATGCGGTATCAAATTACGGTGGCGCGAGTGGTTCTTACGCTGAACTTTTTAATACGATCTCTGTCGTTTTCGCGATTCCAGTTTTTGTCTATAGTGCATTTCCATTTTATCAGAATGCATGGAGTGCCATCAGAAACAGAACTCTTTCAATTGATATTCCGATTTCAATGTCGTTGATCGTTGGTGCCCTGATGGGAATCTACAATCTGATGATTGGCATTCACGATAACTATTTCGATTCACTAAGTGCGCTTGTCTTCTTATTACTTCTCTCTCGCTATTTCCTGCACAAGATTCAGGAGAAGGGGCTCGATGCTACAGACCTTCATTATTTCTATCAATCAGATTCTGTATTGATTCAGGATCTGAAATGCGTTGATGGATACCGTGAGATTCACCCAAGATTTATCAAAAAGGATGATGTCGTTAAAGTAAGGCCGCTTGAGATCATTCCATGTGATGGCGACATCCTTGAGGGAAGCTCACATATTAACAACTCACTCCTGACTGGTGAATCATTGCCCTTCAAAGTGAATTCAGGGGATAAGGTGTTTTCCGGAACTCAGAACCTTGATCAAGAGCTATTGGTCAAAATCACGAAGTCTACTGATGAATCACGTCTTGGTCAGATCCTGAAGAATGTTGAGAATGGCTGGTCCCATCGCTCAGAAATCATCAAACTGACTAATAAAATCTCTAAGTATTTCACTTTCACCGTGATGACTTTATCCGTAGTTCTTTTCTTTTATCTGTATAACTCTCACTCTTTGATTGAATCCCTCGAAGGGGCAATCACTCTCATGATTGTCACTTGTCCATGCGCTCTTGCCCTGGCGGTTCCTCTGACATTTACTCGTTCTCTTTCAATGGCGTCAAAGGCCGGAATTATCATCAAGAGTGACGAAGTGATTGAGAGACTTTCTAAAATCCGGAATATCTTCATTGATAAAACCGGCACAATTACCTACGGAAAAATTAAAGTGGTAAGGCTTGAACAGACGGCACAATCTTGTCATCGTCTTTTCGATGTCGTTTGTGCCCTCGAGAAAAGAACTCGTCATCCAGTGGGATTGGCACTCTTTGAATATGCTCGGGCCTACTCTCAACAAGACTTAGTGGTTACACATTTGAAAGAAATCCTCGGCAGAGGTGTTTCGGGTCAAATTGGTAATTCTTTTTATGAAATCAAGTTCGACGGAATCTTTGAAGACAATAAACAAATCGGGAAATTCGAAGTAGCTGACTTGATCAGGACTGATTCTAAAAATGCCTTGAAGAGTCTGATGCTTTCTGATTATCACGTACACATGCTTTCAGGAGACCGTAAGGAAATCGCACATTCGATTGCAAGTAAAGTTCAGCTTGATGGCACTTATGTCCACGCTGAGCTCACTCCGGAAGCGAAGAGCGAGATGATCAGGACTGCTGACTCTGCCATGATGATTGGTGATGGTGCTAACGATGCGATTGCCTTGAGTCAGGCAAGTGTAGGTGTGGCCGTCATGGGGGCGATGGATATTTCTCTGCGTGCCGCTGATGTTTATCTTTCAACTCCGGGCCTTAAACCAGTCGTTCAGTTAATGACACTTTCTCGTGAAACGATGAAAGTCATCAGAAGAAACCTCATTCTTTCTCTTCTCTATAATTCAACATCTGTTGTTCTTGCTTTTTGTGGGCTCATTTCCCCGCTGGCCGCGGCGATAATCATGCCCCTAAGTTCTCTGACAGTTCTTATCTCAACACTTGTAGGGACTAAAAAGTTAAGGAAGTTATGGAAATACTAATTGTGCTTTTACCTCTTGCGATTTTTATGGGTGCGGCTTTCGTCTGCGCCTTCATCTGGTCCGTTAAAAGAGGTCAATACGATGATCTTGAAACTCCACGCTACAGAATGCTTCTGGAAGATAAAAATAAAAAGGAAACAAAATGACTACGAATCGAAAGCTTGAGACTTTCTCGTACGATGACAAGACTGTAAAACTTTTTGTCATTGCCACTCTTGTCTGGGGTGCGGTGGCACTTCTCCTGGGTGTAACAATCGCATTTCAGCTTGCTGACTGGAGACTGAATTTCGGTCTGCCTTGGACAACGTTCGGACGACTCCGTCCCTTACACACAAATGCTGCTATCTTTGCCTTTTGTGGTAACGCGATCTTTGCCGGTATCTACTATTCTCATCAGAGACTTTTGAAAGCGCGTCTGTATAACGACACTCTTTCAAAAATTCACTTCTGGGGATGGCAGCTGATCATCGTGCTTGCAGCGATCACTCTTCCCATGGGGATTACAACAGGGAAGGAATACGCTGAGCTTGAGTGGCCGATAGATATTTTAATCACTGTGATCTGGGTGGTGTTTGCAGTTAACTTCTTTGGAACGATTATTAAACGTCGTGAACGTCACATCTATGTTGCAATCTGGTTCTATATCGCAACGATACTAACTGTAGCTGTTCTTCACATCGTGAACTCAATGGAGCTTCCGGTAAGTTTCCTTAAATCATACTCCATGTATGCCGGTGTTCAGGATGCGCTTGTTCAATGGTGGTACGGACACAACGCTGTGGCATTCTTCCTGACAACTCCGTTTCTCGGTCTCATGTATTACTTTGTTCCTAAGGCGGCTAACAGACCTGTTTACTCTTACAGACTTTCAATCATTCACTTCTGGTCACTTGTCTTCATCTATATCTGGGCCGGTCCTCACCACTTGCTTTATACGACACTTCCTGAGTGGGCGCAGACTCTCGGCATGGTGTTCTCGGTTGCTCTCTGGATGCCGAGCTGGGGTGGGATGATCAACGGACTCCTGACTCTTCGTGGAGTTTGGAACAAAGTGAGAACTGAACCTGGTCTTCGTTTCATGGCAACTTCACTTACGTTCTACGGGATGGCAACTTTCGAAGGCCCTCTTCTTTCAATCAAATCGGTCAATGCGATTGCTCACTTTACTGACTGGATTCCCGGCCACGTTCACGCAGGAACTATCGGCTGGAACTACATGTTGATTGCGGGCGTTCTTTTCTATCTCGTTCCAAAACTATGGAAAACGGAACTTTACTCAAAGAGTCTCGCCAATATCCAGTTCTGGTTTGCGACGATCGGTCTTGTGCTTTATGTCGTTTCAATGTGGGTTGCTGGTATCACTCAGTCACTTATGTGGAGAGCAATGGATGATGCCGGAAGACTGATCTATCCGAATTTCATTGAGACTGTCGTTAAAATTGTTCCGATGTACTGGGTGAGAGCTTTTGGCGGTACGTTCGTTCTGATTTCTTTCATCATCATGATGTACAACCTCTATAAGACTGCTAAACAATCAAAATCTTCTGAAGAAGAAGTTTTTGAG
>JBEIQF010000035.1:0-15952 GCA_040376635.1 Halobacteriovoraceae bacterium | reverse complement strand
GCCTTCGCAAGTTAAGCAGTTTTCTTTACGAAGGTTTTTGATTTTCATCTGCGAGAGACTCTTCAAGTTCATGAAGAATGTATCAACGGACGTATTGTTTTTTCCTTCATTCAGGAAAAGAAGAGCTTCGTTCGCCTGAATATTTCCGATGACTGATACCGCTGATCCAAGAACACCGAAGTCATTACAGTTTCCAAGTTTTGAATCATCTGGAGTCGTTGCATGAGTGCAGCGCAGGCAACCAGTAAGTCCAGGAATGAATGTGCGAACCTGACCTTCAAATTGATAAATGCTGGCCGAGATGAGCGGAACACGGAGTTTCATACAGGCATCGTGAAGGAGGAATTTTGTCTCGAGATTATCTGTACAATCAAGGACAAGAGATTTTCCTGAAACAAATCGTTCAACGTTATCCGGTTCGATCTTTGCATCATGACCGTGAACGTGAATGAAAGGATTCAAAGCGATGAGTTTATTCTTCGCGATCGTTACTTTCTTTTCACCAACCACTTCAGGAGCGTAAAGCATCTGACGGTGGATATTTGAAATGCTCACTTTATCAAATTCAACAATATCAATATGCCCAACTCCGGCCATTGTAAGAGAGGCGAGAGCAGGACAACCAAGTCCGCCGGCACCGACAACGAGCACGTGGGCATTTTTCAAATTTGCCTGAGTGACGAGCTTTGCTTGTTTTGTATAGAAATCTTCTTCTTGGAAATGGACATGTGTGTGGTGATCTTTACAGAAAACCCATTTCGGTTCTTCCGAGACGTAATGCTCTTTTTTCCAGATCGGAAGCCTGAGCTTGATTTCATCAATCACATAACGAGAGGCCTTGAAAGCATCATCTCTGTGTGTGGCGGTGGCCCCAATCCAGACGGCTGCTTCACCAAGCTTCAAGTGACCGAAGCGATGAACGCATATGATGTGATGAAGATTGAATTTATGTTTTGCCTCATGAAGGATTTTGGCCCCTTCTTTAACAGCAAGTGCTTCGTATACCTGATATTCAAGTGAAGAAACTTGTTTCCCTTCATTGTGATTTCTAACCCATCCTTCAAACACGACAAGAGCTCCGGCCTTGTCATTCACAAGGTTCTGGATCTGATGTTCTCGGTTGATAGGTTCTGAACTTAATGAAAACATTTTATCCTCCGGCGACCGGTGGAATGAAGACGATGCGGGCACCATCTGAAATGTCGTGATTCAAGTGGGAGAACTCATCATTTACTGCTACCTGAATCATCTCAACAGGAAGAGAAAATTTATGTTTCTCCTGAAGGTGCTTATAGAGGTCTGCATATGTCTTACAAGGAACCTGAATGTCCTCTTTCTCAACACCACGTTCTTCACGAAGAAGGGCGAAATATTGCACATTAATGGATTTCATTCTTGAGCTCCTGGAATTCTTCAACTGTATTGATGTTGGCAAGATTCACACCGTCCGTCTGATCAACAGAAAAGGCGTTTGAGTTGCGGAGAACTTTCACAGGACAAGTAACATCATTTTTCACGGCCTCCTGGAATACTTGTCTCGCAGAAGGTGTGTAGATTGCGCACAATGGTTCAGGGAAGCCTTTCTCGGTATTCTTATAAGACGTTGCGACAGAATCTTTTTTATATTGAGAGAGCAGGAGATCGACTGTCTTTTGATTGAAATGAACGAGATCACAGGCAACCACAAACCAGTTTGCATCAGGGTGTTTTTCAAAAGCAGAAAGAATGCCGGCAATAGGCCCCTTTGCTTCAACATTATCTGTGATGACAGGAAGTGATTCAAGTGGTGTTCCTTTCCATTGGCCTTCTCTGGCCGATAGATAAACTTCGTCACAATAATTTTTCAGCACATCATGGATGTACTGAGCATGAGGCATGCCTTTGTACTCGATCAGGGCCTTATCACGTTTCATCCGTTCGGATTTTCCGCCCGTGAGTACAATTCCATAGAGTGGGCGATCGAGAACTGTTCGTTTACCACCGGTTTTTGTCATGAGTTTTGTGCCGAGAATTTCCATGTTGTGAGATACGGCCTTGCACATATCATAAATCGTCAGAGCAGCAGTAGTAGCACCATGAAGTGCTTCCATTTCAACACCTGTCTTAAATGTCGTCTTCACTTCACATTCAATTGTCACAAGGAGAGATTCTGAAAGTGAGATATGGAACTTACAGCTTTCAACCGGGATCTGATGGCAGAAAGGAATCGCCTCATGAGTTTTCTTTACGGCCATGGTTCCTGCGATGATCGCTGTCTGAAACACAGGACCCTTCTTCATCTGAAGCTCTTCACCATGAAGATATGGCTTCATCTCAACCGGTAGCTGAATCTGAGATTGTGCCCGCGCCACTCGTGTGGAAACAGACTTATCTGTCACATCTACCATGGTAGGTAGATTTTTTTGATCGATATGAGTAAGCATTTTAACCTCCAATCGCATGCATGAGGTGAGAGACCTCTGAAGGTCTGCCAATTGGTTTCATGCCCAAAAGCGACTGATATATTTCCGCACGCTCAGGCGCAGATTTGTTTTTTATTTCAAGACCATCATCTTTAAAGAGGCACGCTCGCATGATTCCGTCGCTTGATAATCTCCAGCGTGAGCACTGTCCGCAGAAGGCCTGAGATTCAGAGGCGATAAAACCGATTTGTGCATTATTATCCAGGAGATAATTAAACGAAGTAGAGTCGTGTTCTCTGACGATGGGTTTTAATGTGTATTTAGTATTCAGCTTAGCGATCATTTCGCGGGCAGAAATAAACTGCTCTTCCTGCGAATTACAGGCGTAACCAATTTTCATCACTTCGAGGAATCGAACTTCCACACTCTTTTTCTGTGCATATTCGACAAAATCAAAGAGCTCATGATCATTCACTCCGCGCATGGCAACGACATTGATCTTAATAGAGAAGTTCATGGCCAGAGCAGCATCAATATTATGGAGAATACGCTTTAAGTGATTGCCGAACGTAATCTTCCTGAAATTCTCTTCATTGAGTGAATCGAGGCTGATGTTCAGATAGTGAACCCGGTTACGCTTCAGGTCTTCGAGGTATTTATCCAGGAAAATCCCATTCGTCGTAAGCCCGATTTTTTTCAAGGGAAGGTCAGCAAAGGAAGAAATGATATCAACGAAGTCTTTTCGAAGGAGAGGCTCTCCACCCGTCAAACGAAGCTCTTGAAGACCGTAGTCGCATAATTCCTGAACAATTTTTTGGTATTCTTTTGCTGTGAGATATTTTTTCTCATCCATGAAAGTCGCATCAACCGGCATACAGTAATGACAGCGGAGATTGCACTTGTCTGTTAAAGAGAGCCTGAGTTTTCTTACTGTTCGGCCGTGAGAGTCGGTAAGCGTTTTCACATCGGTCTCCAAGGGTGAAACCTGAAGGCCTCACCTTTATTAAAGACTGATTGATCTTTCGGTAATTCAAGAAACCCATCACTTGAAGCAAGTCCCGAAAATTCACCGGAATTCTGAATTGGAAGGGGAGTTGCTTTTAATACGCCTGTTCGATCAGAAGTTATTTTAACCGGGACGAAAAACGTAAGGTCTTTTTTGAACGTGATGTCTGTATCAAGCTGGGCGTAGATTTCTTTAGAAGATAACAAATAGCGATGGAGGCACACTAGGCTCGACACAGGATTTCCCGGAAGTCCAAAAACTATTGTGTTTGTTTTTTCATCAGTTCCAAACCATAAAGGTTTACCAGGACGCTGAGAAATTCCGTGAAAGATTTCCTGAACTCCAAGTTTTTTCCACACTGATGGGAGGTAATCAAATTTTCCCTTGGAAACTCCGCCGGAATAAATAAGGAGCTCAAAATTCTTAGAAGCATTTTTATAATGATCTTCGATAGCTGATTCTTCATCCATTAAGTGAGAGAGTTCCACCTGTTGAAATCCATGAAGTCTCAATGATTCTCTTAGGGCGTGAGCATTTGATCTTCTGATCTGGTGTTCAAGAGGAGTCTCATGAACTTCAACGAGTTCATCACCTGTCGAAATAATATTGATTTTGATTGAATGGGGAGAAAGCTTTTGACCCACAGATGCTGCTATTCCTATGTGTGGTCCGTTGAATGGCATTCCTTTTTTAAGAAGAATGTCTCCTTTGATCGCATCACTTCCTTTTAAATGAACGTTTTCCATTTCACATCGTTCACTTGAGACGACAACTTTTGCGATTCCATCCTTGATTTCAAGATGCTCATAAGGAATGACGAGCTCAGTTCCTTCCGGAAGTGGTGCGCCTGTCATGACTTCAAGACAAAAACTGAGATCGGTCAGCTTTCCGCGAGGAACTCCTGCGGCCATGATTCCTGCAACCGGAAACGTGCGACGGCCTTCGCGAAAAACATTCCATGAAACAGCGATTCCATCCATCATCACCCGATGAAACGGAGGATAATCCCTGTCAGCGAGTATATCTTCTGATGTTTCTTCTCCATAGCGAGAGAATTTTAGATGTTTTTGAATGAGGTCTGTCGCCTCGTGAACGTTAATCATGAGAGGGAAAAGTACCATTTGGAAGATTCTTTTTCCAAAGCAAAACACATTGAATTCAGATAGACGATTTTGATGACAGTTTTGGTGAGAATTTTCCTCCGTAGGACCAAATGTTAACAGAACTCTAAAAATGTGGATAACTTAAGACCCATTTCGCAATAAGTTAGCTAATGTAAGAAAGAAAACATTTCTTCTTTCGAGCTTCAAACCTTAAGATGAATCTAAGCGAAAATTAAGAATCAAGGATGATTGAAGACGAGAGAGGGATTTCTCGCCTTAAAATAGCCGAAATGGGCCTCTGTGCAGGGGCCCTTTTTTTTTCCCTTTCCCCACGACGATTTCTCTTCTCATTTTCCCTTCATGAATTGAACTGATCCAGCGCTCTTTATTTCGTTTTTATACAGGAAAGACTTTTTCGTTACTGAGGCCCAGATAGGATCGTCAAAAGCTCTTGTGGGCAATCTGGACGTGATTAGCATTCACCAACGGGCGTATGAGAAGATGTGGGCCAAACATTCACGTTAATGGTGCAGGGAACAACCCGCGCGGGTTTCGCAGATCTGAACTATTTCAACTGAGCTTTCACTTCATATCCATCGAGAAGCGGAATTTTCGAAATAAAAGTAATCTCCACTCTATCCCAACCCACGGCCGGCAGTGTTGGGTGATACAAGATTTCAATTTCAGTTTTTTTATTCGTTGGAAGAACCTTGAGTAGGTAGGCCTGCTTTTTCTGCCCAGGCATATCGACACGTTTGATGAATTGTAAGCGCGCCTTTGGGATTTCCATCGTCTTGTCAGCTTCGAGGTGTTTGTAACCTTTCTCTGTTCTGAACTCAGTCGGAAATTCCATGATGGTATCGCCCCTCAGGAGTTTATCCGGAACAGGCACGAATTTTTTCTTCTTAACTGCGTAAGTCATCTGCACTTTGAATTTTGCTTTTTCGGGCAAAATTTCAACGAGTACTTTCCCGCCTTCGTGAAGCTTACCTTTTTTGACTTTGTAATTTGCTGACGTGGCAGATGAAGCATCCAAAGAGACCACTGCCAGGAGAAGGAAAATGTATTTATTCAATTTAGATCATCCACTCTAAGTTGGTCTTAGGTGTTCTAGGTACCATGAGTTCGCCTTGATATACAATCGCTTCGCCTACAAGGTTATGGCACAGGAAGTAGGGCATCGACTCGGAAAAGCCGTAAGCTCCCGTTCTTTTGAATTGAAGCCAATCGCCAACCTTGAGTGTCGAAGGAAGTTCGAATTCTCCGAGTGAATCGAGTGCAGTGCAGAGAGGTCCGTGAACTGCGAAAGTTTTTTTAACAGAATCAGCGTCGTGCATACGATCACCACCAAAAGCTTCACAAGGAAACGATTCTCCAACAAGAGCTGGTCTCGCCATGTGATTAATTCCGCCTTCAGTAACGACAAGATTTTTTCCACGAACAGTTTTGATATCAACCACACGTGTGAAGTATGAACCAAATTTGCCGATGGAAAATCTTCCGAGCTCAAGCCAGATTTTTTGGAGTTCGTATTTTTGTTTGAGGTTCACAAGCAAAGCGTGAACTTCTTCAAAGTGCATTTCACGATCATCTTTGTACGATAATCCGAGACCGCCGCCGAGATCTAAAATCTTGAGATCAATGCCCATATCAAATGAAAGTTTTTGGCATGATTCAATCGTTGTCGACCAAACCGTCTCGAGTTGATTCATGTCGAGAATATTTCCCCACTGAAAACAATGTAGACCCTGAACGTTTACGTTTTTAAATTGTTTGATGTCGACAGTTTTCCAGTCCTCAATCCCAAGACCGAATGGCGTAATAGCAGATCCCCCGAGTACACTTTTATCTTCCGAAGTTGATTCAAGCTGCACACGCAACAGAACATCCTGCTTGCGTCCTAGTTTTCCGCAAACATCATTTAAGTCTTTCAGCTGATTGATGGATTCAATGATGATGGATTCAACTTCGGCCTGCATGAGGCTAGCGAGATAGTTGCGGGATTTAGCGGGGCCAGTAGCGATGAGATTTTTCTTCCCGAAGCCTGAGGCCCTCGCCTGCTGTAACTCACCTAGTGAGGCTACGTCAGCGCCGAAACCATTCTTGTTCAGAATGCGAAGAACTTCCGACAAAGGGTTCGCCTTCGTCGCGTACCAGACTTTGATATCCGGATGAAGAGTCTTCTTGATTGATTTTAAATGAGCTTCAAATGCATCCAGGTCATACATGTAGAAAGATGATTGATAACGATTGATCATTTCTTTTGCATGAGAGCGGACGGCCGAGTCCTGGATCATTTTATTACCTCAATAGAGTTTCGAGTTCTAGTGCTGCAGATGTTTTTGCATCTTTGTACTTGATGATCATGGCACATCTCATAGAGAGGCCCTGAGCTTTTGCCCATTCACCAGAGGCCGGACGAGAGCCCGTCACAACAACAGCATATGGAGGAATCGGCTCACCGATTTCAAGGACGCGCTGATTTACGCAATCGTAAACAGGCACACCACGAGAAAGGATTGTTCCCGGAGCGATAACTGCGCCTTCAGAAACCTGAACACCTTCAACGATAACTGCACCAGCACCGATGAATGCGTTGTCTTCGATCACAACCGGAGTTTGTCCGACTGGTTCAAGAACGCCACCGATCTGTACACCTGCTGATAAGTGAACATTTTTTCCGATCTGCGCGCATGATCCAACGAGCGCGTGTGAATCAACCATCGTGCCAGAGTCAACATAAGCACCAACGTTAATATACGCCGGAGGCATGATGATCACACCAGAGGCCACGAATGAACCGCGACGAACTGATGATCCACCCGGCACCATGCGGATTTTATCCTCAGGTTTGAATTCGCGAGGAGGAAGATTGTGTTTATCAACGAAGCCATTCGGGAACTGGTGAAGTTCACCAGCTTTGAATGCTGCAAGAATTGCTTGTTTTACTTCTGTATTTGCAACCCATTTGCCGTCAACTTTTGAAGCTGAACGAACCATTCCTTTTTCAAGGAGGTCGAGTGTTTCTTGCCAGTTCATTTTACATTTCCTTTTTAAACCAAGTCGTCACAGCTTCGTGAGCTGTAAGAACTGGTTCAGCAGAAGTCATATCTTCCGCGCTAAGTGGTGCTGCCATTTTTGAAGAACGGATCACTCCGCGCTCGAACATGAGGCGTTTAACCGGTACTGGATTTGAGCAAACAAAAAGTGAGTTTGCAGCTTTCGTCCAAAGTTCTTTAGCATCGAAAGTTTTCTTCAAGCACTGTTCAACATAAAGGTGAGTTTCACGAGGCCATGCGTTTGAAGCAACTGAGACAAGTCCAGCAGATCCGGCATTCGCGAAATCAGGCATAAGAGCATCGTCACCGCAGAAAACTTGTTTTCCACCAGCAGCAGTTAAGTACTCTTTGAATTTTTCAACTGAGCCTGAAGCTTCTTTGATCGCCCAGAAATTTCTGTGACCGTTCAAGCGAGACACAGCTTCTGTCGACATCGCCACACCAGTTCTTCCTGGTACGTTATACAGCATACAAGGACGAGTTGAGTGATCCATGAGTGCCTTGAACCATTCGAACTGTCCTTTAGGACCTGGCTTAGCATAGTGAGGAGTAACAAGAAGGTAAGCGTGAACATTTAACCCTTGAAGGTATGTCATCCACTCTTTTTGTTCTGAAAGCAAGTTACCGCCAACACCAACCATGATTGGCATAGCTGGTTTCATCTTCACAACGTGTTCGATGATTGCTTTTCTATCTGTAAGAGAAAGATTCAGAGCTTCTGCCGTTGATCCAAGGATCAAAAGACCGTTTTGAGCTTCAACTTGCTGGTTCACTACGCGCGTGAGTGATTCGAAATCAACTGCTCCAGTATCCATCATAGGCGTAACAACAGCAGTCCACAGTGAGTGAGAATTAAGGTTCATAAGAACTCCTTATAGGGAGAGGTGACGTTCAACGACTTTTTGAAAAGCGTGAAGACCCGGCTCCATTTTATTTTTAGTAATGTAATTTGCGGCCCAGAGAGCGCCTTCAGCGAACAATCTTCTGTTCTTCGCTTCGTGCTCAAGGCGGATGATTTCACCGGGAGTTTCAAGTGTCAGCGTGTGAAGGCCAACAACATCGCCCGTGCGTTCAGAAGTGATCTCGCAAGGCTCCTGGAGCCACTCTTTCATTGAAAGAGCTGTTCCAGAGGGAGCATCCATTTTTTTAGTATGGTGAACTTCATGAATCGATAAAGTCTTTTCAGAGAAAAGACCTGAGACCTGATGAAGCCGGTCGATCATTTGTTTTAAGACAACTACCCCAAGAGAAAAGTTTGTGGCGTGAATCCACGCTAAACTTTTCTCCTGGAGAGTCTTGTCGAAATTTTGAGGCCATTTGAAACCAGTTGAGCCTGTCACCACGGGTTTCTTTGTTTCCAGCAGAACTGGAATGAGTGATTCGAATGCCTCTCCTGGGAGGAAAGAGATAATCACATCATAGTTCATGAGTTTTTCGTAAGTCGGATGGTTCGAGCGATCAAAGATGACTACATCTGAATTTAATTCAGCGACTTTTGATCCTGTCTTACCTTTTCCGAGTAAAGCTATCTTCATACTTGTGCTTCGATCAATGCCTGGTGAAGTTTTTGGATCACAGGTTTTGCATCATCCTCTTTAACAAGGAAGTTAAAATTGTATGAAGAAGCACCAAGACTCATCATGCGGATGTTCACTGAATCAATCGTAGCAAAAATTGTTTTTGCAAGGCTTGCTTTTCTAGTGAGTTCATTACCGATGAGAGACACAAGTGAGTAGCCAGCTTCAATGTGAATATTTCCAACTTTTTCAAGATCGCGGATGAAGCGCTCATTTTCAAGAGTGGCATTATCAACAGTTACGGCAACTGAGATTTCTGAAGTTGTTACGCAATCAACAGAAACTCTGTGACGGCCGAATACTTCGAAGAGCTCAGACATGAATCCGTAAGCATTATACATTGTAGGAGTTGTGATCGTGAGAAGGGCCTGCGCTTTTCTGTTTGTGATCGCACGCACTGCTGGTCTGTGGTCAACTGAAGTTTTGATCCAAGTTCCTGGGAGGTCTTTTTCAAAACTTGATCCGACGAAAACCGGAATGGCCTTACGAACAGCAGGAGCGATTGTTGCCGGGTGAAGAATCTTCGCCCCGTATTGCGCCATCTCGGCAGCTTCTGAATAAGTGAGTTCAGGAATGATTTTTGCTTGAGGAACCATTCGAGGATCAGTCGTTGCAACACCAGCAACATCAGTCCAGATTTCAAGAGTCGAAGCAGTAATACCTTCAGCAAAAAGAGCTGCTGAATAGTCTGAGCCGCCGCGGCCTAAAATCGTTGTATTTCCCTGCATGTCTGAACCAATAAACCCTTGAGTCACGTAAACGTACTCTCCAGTAAGATTCATGCGAGCAACAGCTTCTTTTTCGATCACAGATATTTGTGGAGTTGCCTTACCGAAGTTTGAATCAGTCTTGATAACTGTTCTTGCATCAAGAAGAGTCACTTTCTTTGTCGGCTGAACCTGGGCCATGACATCACGGAATAAAAGTGAAGACATTCTTTCACCGAGTGAAAGGATATGGTCATATGCTCTTGGAGTTAATTCTTTAAGGAGTGAAAGGTTCTGAACAAGAAGTTCAAGTTCAGTGAAGTAGCTTTCAAGTTGAGTTAAAGTCTGTGGAGAATTTCCAGTCTGTTTAAGAATGCCAAGGTGACGTTCTTTCACACCAAATACGAGTTTCTCACAGTCATCCATTTTGCCGGTAGAAGCAGACTTAGCAATTTCGATCAGCTTATCAGTTGTTCCTGAAGTTGCTGAAACAACAACCACAGTTGCACCTCTTTCCATCGAAATAGTTGCACTTCTCATCATAGATGCATAATCACCCATGGATGTTCCACCGAATTTTGAAACGACTAAAGACATACGTACTCCTCAAAAGATGAGTTTAAGTTATAAATCTGTAAATAGTGGGGAAGGAATAGGATAGGCAAAGCATTGATTTCTTTGACTAACCTAAAGCTCCCCACTGAGTTTTTTTCTCAATGACAGTCTTGGGGATTAAGCCCCAACAACCAATGATTCACATTCTAAGATAAGTGAAACCACTTCGGCGACCTTTCCCTGAGATGCTGGTTTAGCGGCTCTTAGACCTTCCAACATCCGACTTAAAAGTCGCGCCTCTCTAGGCAACATAAAAAGCATAGAACATTAAAATTGAAATTCCAAGTTTACTTTTAAAAAATTTTCGAGCTATCTTGAATTTCCTTCTTACAACTCAAACGGAGAGTTAACGATATGAAAAAAGTTGGATTTATTGGATGGAGAGGCATGGTTGGTTCTGTTCTCATGGAACGTATGTCTCAGGAAAACGATTTTTCTCACATGGAATCTTACTTCTTCTCGACTTCTCAGACTGGGGAAGCTGCCCCGAAAGTAGCAAATGCTCATGATAAGCTTCTTTCCGCAATGAATTCTAAAGAACTCTCGAAGATGGACATCCTGGTTTCATGTCAGGGTGGAGAGTACACAACTGAGATGTTCCCGACTCTCCGTAAAGATGGCTGGAACGGGATCTGGATTGATGCCGCTTCAACTCTTCGTATGAAAGATGATGCTGTGATCGTGCTTGATCCGGTTAACAGAAAATTCATCCAAGAGTCGTTCGATAAAGGTGTGAAGAACTTCGTTGGCGGGAACTGTACAGTGTCGCTTCTTCTTATCGCTCTTGATGGTCTCTTTAAAGAAAACCTCGTTGAATGGGTTTCATTGATGACCTACCAGGCGGCCTCAGGCGCTGGTGCCAAAAACATGATCGAACTTCTTGATCAGATGAACTCAGTGGGAACTGCATTCAAGGCAAACCCGGCCGCATCTGCACTTGAGCTTGAAAAACAAATGACAACTTTGATGAACGGTACAAGCTTCCCGAAAACAAACTTCGGCCACCCGCTTGCTTTGAACGTTCTTCCATATATCGATTCTGAACTTCCATCTGGTCAGTCAAAAGAAGAATGGAAGGCACAAGTTGAAGCGAACAAGATCCTTCAGACTAAAACACAAATTCCTATCGACGGAACATGTGTGCGTGTAGGAGCACTTCGTTGTCACTCGCAAGGTCTTACGATCAAATTGAAAAAGTCTGCTCATCTCTCGACTGTTGAAGAGATCATCGCGAACGCTAACCCTTGGGTTAAGCTCGTAGCAAACAACAAGCCTGAGACGTTGAAAGAGCTCACACCAGCTGCTGTATCAGGCAAGCTTCATGTGCCAATCGGTCGTCTTCGTCCGATGACTCTTGGAGATACATTCTTTAATGCTTTTACTCTTGGTGATCAGCTTCTTTGGGGAGCTGCTGAACCACTTCGTTGTGTCTTAAGACAAGTCCTTCAGTAATAGATCAGGGGGGGTCCTTTGGAGCCCCCTGACCACTTTTTGTGGTAGTCGGATAGTTCGGAATTCAGAAGCTTTATCAATCGTATTCATCTCAATTCATCACCTTACAGAGACCAGGCATCTTAAGTTTGGCTTAACTCAATATTTCTCAAGTTTATCCGATAAAATGAGACGTATATGAGAAATCTCCTCACCATCGTTCTCTTTATTTCATGCCTTTCAGCTCACTCGGGAAGTGGCAGGGGAACTATTGTAAACGATGGAACAACGATTCCTCAGAGAAAAAATCCAGCTGAAGTCATGGTCGGTAATGTTGGAACATCTAACCCACCCGCTTCTAATCTTGATGCCGCATTCTCTAATGTGAGACGAGCTGATTTCGTTAATATCATGGGTGCAGTTAAAGCAATGGGTGGAAGAGTTGCTACCCCTCATACTCCTTGTCTCCCATTACCAGTTCAACCAATTTGTACTCCAACTATTGGCCCATTGGCCTTTGATCAATTGGAGTTTTTGAGATCATTTTCTAAACGCACACTAGTTGAAACCTCAGCAGCTCCGGCACCAGGTGACTGTCGCTGCCTAAGAGAGCATTTGAGTGCCAATAAAGATGCTGAAGAATTTGAAAATGAAAAAAGACTAGAACGCGAGAAACTCAATAGACTTATTGTTGATTCACTTTCTAAGAAAATGGTGAACGACTTTTCAATTAACCTGGAAGATGCCTCTTTCTTCTTAAGTCAATCAAAACCAGTCTTTTCTAATCTAGAGACCGCTGCGGAAATTCAATGTTTAAATCCTGCAAGCTATAAGGCCAAAGTGACTGAGACTTGTGGTCGCAATCATGATGAGACCTATCTGACAAATAGAATGCTCCAAATGATGAAAGGCACGGCACCGACTTTTGAAAGAAGTCTTGAGATCATGTCGACGAACATTCTACAGTCTAATGTGACAACTGAACTTGCAAGAGAACTAAACTCAAGTCAACTCAGTACTTATGGATTAGAAGCAGCCGGCACGAGAACATATGCCAGAGAGCAATATGATAACTTAAGAGGTGGTCTAAGAACTTCTGATAAAGGTACTTACTTAGATATTGCTATTGGGCATATCATGAGAGATCCGGCATTTGCTCAAAGAATCACGTCTGATTTAAATGCAGGTAAAGTTCCTTATGAAATTATTTTCAACATTCTGAACGAGAATAAGAATAATAATCAATTTATCTCAAATACTGGGGTTGGTGCTGCTAACTTCAGAAGATTTTTTTCAACTGAAGTTGATATCGATAAATCCCTGGGTTTCATTGTTACAGTTCACCCGGGTATGATGCTTGCCCTGAAAGACAGAACTATCTTCGATAAGACTGTCGCTGGCGTAAGAAGTGGATCGGGAAGAAGTCCCATGAATACACTTGATTCAGACAAAACGATCATTGAACCTTACATGAGAAAATCTTGTGAAAATCTCATTCGCAACTTTGCTGTTGCTGTTTGTACACCGGATGAGAAACTACTTTCTAGTATTAAACCAGAAGACCTTGAAGGCCTTGTTCATGAAAGTGAAGGTGGTGGTCCTGCTGGGAGTGCCCCTCAGCATGGTGTAGAACTTCATCAGTTACTCGTTTGTGAGGCCCAGTCTGGTCAAGCTCCAGGAGCACTCACACTTCCAGAACTTTCTGCTGATGCTAACTTACGATCCTCAGATTATGTTGCCGCTAGTAGAAGACCATCAGGAGGAGGCAGAGCTTCGGGAGGTGCATTCTCTCAAATCGCAAATCTCGTTTTATCAAACCCTGAAGTGAGGACCGATGTTGAACGCTTTACTGAAAGAGGTAGAGCAAGTGCTGGTGCCCAGGGAAGAATTATTCCAGGAACGAGATCTTCTGAAGTTTATGCTCAAGCTGTTGTTTCAGGCAGAGCAATGGATGTAGGCCGCGGATCAATGTCAAAAGAAGATGCCCGTCAAATCATCGCAGAAAATCAACGTTTCGATGAACAAAAAGGGATTGCACGTACTAATAACAATTCAGAATCAGCTTCAACTTCAACTCAGACGGTGGCCGCTGCAGATGCCGCCGAAGTTGCTCCTGTAACGAATACTGCTCAAATTCAGGCACCACAAGTCGTTGCTCCAATCGTTCCTTCTTATGTTGCTAATCAGTCTACTGTCGCAGCTAACGCGCAAGCGGCCCGTGAACGTGAAGCTCTCCGTGATTATGTTGCCAACAAAGATTCAACTGGAGAGTCAGTTCGTGCTGTTGACGGCATGGATGATGAAACAGTCCAGGAATTAAACCGTCTTCGTGGTGAAAAACAAGCACTCCTTGAGCAAAACCTGAAAGAAGGCAATGCTCGTCTTGAAGATATGAGAAAACGTCTTGCTGAAGTGACTGAACGGACTAACAGAACTCCTGCTTCAACACCTGTAGTGTCTGAATCTGATGATGAAGCCATTTCAGAGGATGATTCTGATCCCGCTGCATCAGCGAGAAATCCAAGAGCTCCTGAAGTTCGCCCGGGGGCCGCTTCTCAAATCGCTGCTAATCAAAACCTTCGTTCAGCTGGTGGTGCATCAACTGGCGGCACTTCTGGTGCAGGTCCAATTAATCCATCTGTAAATGCAGATACAAAATTATCTTCCTCGACTGCGGGGAACCAAGGGTCTTCAAATGCAGCTCTACAGGTTGCAGGAAGTCTCACGATTTCTGGAGTTAAAACTGGCGTTCCACAACAGCAGGAACTTAACCAGGAAGTTCAGAAGTTTCTTGAAAGCTCAGATTTGAATGCTTCTGCGATTCAGGATATCAAAACGAAAGGTATCAAGATCCGTTATTCAGTGATGGAAAATAACCAGCTTGTTCAGAAAGAAGTTCTCGTGAAATACGAAAATCTCGACCTTCAGACAAGAAACGCCATCGACCTGAAACTCGCTCGTAAAACAGTCTCAAATCAGGTTTCAAAACTCGCAGTTCTTCGTCTTATCATGGGTAACAATCAGCCTCGCTAATACCTGAGTCGATACGTCGGCTCAGAAATGCTAAAATCAAAATATTAAAACTAGATCAATTTTATTAGTAAAACTGCATTAGTTTTATTACCCTTGTTTTATACCCCATAAGGGGAATTATGCGAGGGAACGCTGCGTATGAATTCAAATGTCTTAAATAAACTGCTATCAAGGCACATCGAAAAACCGGAAATCACCCCGAAGAAGCGCAAATCTCCCGGAAGACCCAGAGTTTCAGAGGAAAAGAAAGCAAAGAACTTCACGCTGTGTCTCGCACCGGAATTTTTAACCTTCCTCGATAAGATGGTGGTTAAGGACCGTAAGGTTCAGGGACGCGGGAGAAAAATCCGTTTCATCATCGAGAGGTTTATTGAGCATGAGCGCAGGTCCATTGAACAGCTCAAGGTCCTTAAACGTTCATTGAAAGACGTTCAGGTTTCTCTTGAAGGATTGAGTTCAAAAGTTAAAAAAGGCGAAAAGCTGAACCTTACGATTCGTGAGCGAAAGGATGTAGATAAGGCCGTGGATCAGGTTCATACATTGATGAAGCTTCTCCATTATCCTCCAAAGACTCTTCATAAAATGTTACCGCGTGAGGAGTGGGCGATTCTTTCGTTTTGCCTGGATTGGCGCATGAACAAGGGGATTCGCCTGTGATGGATCTAACCTTTAATGAGTTCAAGCTCACTAAGACCACTAACTTTGACCGTAACAAAATCTACTTTGGATTCATCCATAACTTTTCTTCAGAACATACAAGGGATGCATATACCCGCGACCTTCGAAAATTTCTCCTGTTTATCCAGGACCACTTTCGTAACCTCAATGAGCTCAAAGTTGAGCACGCTCATGTTGTGGCCTTTAAGGATCATCTCCTGAAGAGCGATTACTCTCCGAGATCAGTAAACCGGCTTCTTGCCACTCTGTGGTCTTTCTATGACTACCTGATGGACATGGAACTCATCGAAAAGAATCCGGTGGGGAGAGTGAAACGATTCAGTATTCCGAAAGAGGTGAAG
>JBEIQF010000161.1:0-7110 GCA_040376635.1 Halobacteriovoraceae bacterium | reverse complement strand
GGAGAAAGAGCAGAATATAATCACATGAATGCTCTGAAAGAAATTTCACGCGAGCTTACTGGTGATAATTGTATTCAGTTTGCTTTCTGGGATCATGATACTGGTGACTGGATTCCCGGTATGACGGGTTCTGAAGTAGCTGCGAACTTTAAAGCGTTCCAGGAAGGCGGAAAAGTTACGACTTACAAAACAGTCAGACGAAATGGAAAGCTCGTTCAAATTAAAGTGATAAAAGACTACGAAGCTGTTGGTGGTGGCGTGGTTCTTCAGCATGACATTCAGGAAAGTAGTGTTTCTGGAACTGAACTTTTCCTCAAATATGCAGAGACAAATGGTTTACAGATTGTGAGACTCGATGAAGTTCAGGAATTTGCAGTCACGAAATCTTGCAGAATGCTCTAATCTTTTTATTGAAACTATAGGCCCTGGTTTTCATGAACAACCAAGGCCTATAGCGAATATCGGTACTTAAATAATTAACGAAGTCCGCAGTAACAAGACCCAGCAATAAACATTCCCTCTTCATCATTAACATCCTGGATAGCAAATCCAGTACGAACTGATCCACGATCTGAAGCTGTAGATGAAGCATTCGCTTGAGGTGAAGTGAGTGTTGCAGTCACGATGATGTTGTTATCGATAGTAGCAGAACAAGTCCAACCCTTGCTTGAAACGCTTACAGAGCGTCCACGGTATTCGGCTTCGGCAGTGATGACAGGATCAAGACCTACTTTAAGATCACATCCAAAATAATCAGCAAAGGCCGGTACAGAAAGAAAAGCAGTGATGACAAAAATCAACGTTTTCATGGAAACCCCTTTATAAGTTTCGAGTCTTATAGAAGGGTCTGTATGATAATTCAATGAAGGTAGATAATCTTAACAATAGGCCGACACAAAAAGCAGATTTTCAATAACTTAAGTCTCGCTTGTAACCTGAAGAGACTTACTTGTTTTAGCTCCCAATTCCTTCAGATTCTCCATTCTGCTCGCAAGACTACCTTTACCAGTCAACATGCGGGATCTGAGATCCTCGAAAGAATCGCCCACTTTTCTGATTTGTCCCTGCATCTGATCCAGATCTTCCGCAACACCCGCGAATTTATCATAGAGAAGTCCTGCCTGACGGGCAATCTCAATGGCGTTTTTCGTCTGACGTTCCTGTTTCCAGAGACTCGCGACAGTTCTCAGAGTTGCAAGGAGTGTTGAAGGTCCAACCAGCATGATGTTTTTATCCCAGGCGTGATTGAAGAGCTCACGATCCTTTTGCATAGCGAGCATGAAAGCACCTTCAATAGGAATGAAAAGCATCACGTAATCAGGAGTCGAAAGTTTATCAAGACGCTGATAATTTTTTGAAGAGAGACCTTTGATGTGAGCGTAGATAGAATCAAAAAATTCCGAAAGGTCTTCTTCAGTCTGTTCATTCACATATCTCTCATAGGCAACAAGACTCACCTTCGAATCGACGATGAGATGCTTGTTCTCAGGGAGATTAATGATGACATCAGGCTGCTGAGTCCTGCCGTCTTCATCCTTTAAACCCATGTCTTTACCTTGAAGAATAAATTCTTCGCCGTTACGAAGCCCAGAGGCCTCAAGGAGTTTCTCGAGAATCATCTCGCCCCAGTTCCCCTGCATTTTCACATCACCTTTAAGAGCGCGAGTGAGATTTTCAGTTTCTGAACTCATCTTGTTACCAGTGAGAACGATGCGCTCAATTTCAGCGTGAAGTTTCAGGCGGTCTTTTGTATCCGTCAGATGCATTTCTTCCACTTTTTTCTGGAAGTCCGTCATCTTTTCCTTGAAGGGATTCAAGATAAGCTCCATTCCGCGAAGTGAATCCTCACGAAAACGTTTTGATTTTTCATCGAAGATTTCTTGCGTGAGGTTTTTTAATTTTAGTTCGAGTTTTTCCTGAGATTCAAGATGATGCTTTTCCTGAAGGGAAAGCTTCTCTTTCATGATGGCGTTTTCCACGAGGATTTTCTGTGCCCTGAAGTGATAGATCGCAAGACCCAGAACGAGTGAACCAAGACCAACAAGTATTGTAAGCGCCATAAGTCTCCTGATAGGTTAATTATTTCCCCTTTTTCCCTCGGGATCAAGCACGTAGGACCACAATTGAATTAAATTTTGAAATCGCTTAAAATGAAGCATGTCCAAGAAAGAGAATGCTGTCGCCTTAAACTACAATGCTGACCTTGCCAGGAAATTCCAGGAGGCAGCTCAGAAGAAATCCGACATTCAGGATTTTGTGAATGAGTTTTTGGTTCAGTTCCTCTCTGAGGACACTAAAACTGCTTACATTAAAGACCTCAAGTTCTTCTTTGATTTTCTCCGTTCAGGGAACGTACAGATCTCTCACCCGTCTGAGATCAAGAGTTTTCACTTCCAGCTTTACCGTGATCACCTTCTCGAACGTGGATTAGCATCCGCAACGATCAATCGTCGACTCGTTTGTATCCGCTCCTTCATGAAGTGGTCGATTGCGGCCAAACTTATTGACCATAATCCTCTGGATACCGTGAAACTTCCAAAGGTTCAGACGGAATCACCGACGGTTGCCTTTGATGATGATGAAGTCCTCCAGATGATCAACGCTCCGGATACGACAACTCATAAGGGTAAAACTCATCGCCTGATCATGGTGATGCTTTTTCATCTTGGGATTCGTCGTGCAGAATTAACTGATCTGAAAATGCATCAGATGGTCTCTGACCGCTCTCACTGGGTTCTGAGAATTCAGGGTAAGGGAGACAAGGTCCGCCTCATTCCTTTAAGCAATCTTGTGTATGAAGAAATCGGCATGTATATCGCTCACCTCGCTGATCACGGGATTAAGCTTGGACCTGAGGACTATCTCCTCCAGACAGAGCTTAAAACACGCAATAAGAAGCCTATGGATGGATCAACGATCTTCCGTGTGATTGAAAAATACGCAAAGTCTCTTGGAATCAATAAATCTGTTTCGCCTCACTCATGTCGTGCGACTGTCATCTCTCACTTACTTGATACTCAGCATGCTGCTATCAGGGATGTGGCGACGTTTGCAGGTCACTCGAATATCACAACGACCGAACGCTACGATAAACGCAGGAAGAATCTCGATAAGAGTGCTGCCTATCAGGTAGATTTTGAAGCGGAAAGAAAGAAAGCTTAAGCGGTCTGCTTCTTCGCGTTTCCATTCTGATAATGCTGACGAACCAATTCTTTCGAATGGATCACAAAATCACGAATAGCTTTAACATTTGCCGGGTGAGACTCAGCAAGCTTGTCATACGAAATAAACAGGAAGACTTTCTTGTTCTTAGAGAAATCAAAACTCGACTGAACTGAGAACTCACTCATCTTCACAGTCATTGAGTCTTCTTTGCTCGAAGAATAAAGAAGATTGAAAGCATATTGAGAAAGATGACCTTTGAGATCATCAAGGGTCGATCCAATTCCAGAAAGCATTTTGCCATTGATAAGAAGGCGTAGAGATTCCTGCTCAGAAATCTTTTTCATGTATGTTTCAGAATCAATCGAGAGAAGGATACCATTCATCGTAAGCTGCTCAAGGTTAACGAGTTCGGCCTGACCGAAGTTAGATCCGTATTCAGCAAGAATCTTTGATTTAAGACGAACTCTGTAATCTCTGCGAGGGAGTTTACCCTTGATAAGATACACGAGAACGAAATCACGATAAGTTGTTTTGTTAAAACATTCAGCAACACTCATGCCTTTGAACGGACCAGTGCCTGAGATAAATGAAATTTCCAGAGGACAGAAAGGATCAATCCCACCCAGCATGTTATTCTGGTTAAGGATGTATTTCTCGTATAATTCATGCATAGTCGTCTGGTGAACTTTGCTTTCAGTTCTTACCCAAACCGGAATCTGAGCAAGTCTTGTGAGTGCATTTTCTCTCTGCTTAAAATCGTTCATCAAAACAGGATCATTTTCGAGTTGAGATTTAATCAGATCACACGTCTCATAAAAATCGGCCCAATGAAAAACCATGTTCCCATTTTCACAAAGAATAAATTCTTCTCCGAGAGTTCTCAAAAGTGCAGAATCATTCAAAAATGTTGGAGAGAAAAGCTGTGTGATGTTCTGAAGGGCCATACAATCCTCGTGTAACAGGGAGATTCGTCCTGAATCCTTCCTTATATTTTAAACTATGTTTGAAAAAAGCCTGAGATTTTTTACCTTAATTAGCCGAGGCTACGGACGATCGAGACAAATGATTGATTTTCCTTCCGGAAGTTTGCAAATGAGAAATAGCTAAATATGAGCGAAATCCCGAATGGAATCAGAAGGCTTACGACTATGTGGCTGAAATCTAACTGAACTGGTAGCTCTCTCTCGACAAAAATATCTGGCATAAGATCGTGACCGAACTTCTCAAGTAATACCAGGGTAATATAGCCAAAAATTCCCCCTATGAAGACCGTCACTGCTGAAAGAATTAGGGTGAACTTAAAACACAGCTTAATGAGCTTCTTTTGGGCCATCCCAAGGATCCAAAAACTCATGAGGTCACGTCTGATTTTAGAGTAGAAAATCATGAGTCCTGAAGTGATGGCAATCGCAACGAGTAAGCTCATGCTGATAAACAGAAAGAGCATGACTTTGGTTTCAAGATTCAATGACCAAACGAGGGCCTCGTTCATTTTTTCCCAGGAAAGAATGCGCTTAGAAACTGTCGTATATGAGTTCTGAATTTTTTCAAGAACAGATGGTTTTACTTCACCGAAAATACGGATCTGGTTAATTCCATTCTGGCGTACAAGGTTTTGCACAAGCCCTGCTCGCGCCCACACTTCGAAATCATCAACTTCAGAAAGTTCAGTGTAGAGATAATCAGTCATTGTCTCGGAGATGAATCTCGGGACTTCACCCATGAGTGAATCGGTTACACCAGGAGCAATAATCTGAACATCATCAAGGAACTGCAATTTGATTTTACTTGCGAGCTCACTTCCCATCACAAGACCTTTGAAGTCTTTTTCCTGAAGGAATTCCGGACGCTCGTCATTCAAGTCAAGGCCGTGTAACTTAGCAGGGGCCACGAAGTTTTTATGCTTAAGCATCACTTCAACTTCAAGTTCTGAATAAAAAGGAATGTTCTCTTTAGTGAGAATGTCTTTGATCTCAGTCAGAGGTTCATCCGTGATGGAATCAAAAATAATGAGCTGAGTTCCATGGATATTCTTTGAACGTGCAATCAGACCTTGCTGAAGACCGCCCATGATTCCCTGGATAACCATGAGAGAAAAAGCAGAAAGAAAAAGACCCGTAACAGCGATGAATAACAATCGCTGACGAGTCTTTGCTCTTAATATGTAAGTGAAGAAATATCTAAAAAAGGGGCCACTTTTCAAAGGTCGTAAAACTTTCTCTTATCCGCAATCATGAGTGATAAGAATGGAGCAATTTGATATCGCTCGGGACTAACTTCTTTGGCAAAGTTGTTAAGTCGTTCAGCGATTCTGTCGAGTCCTTCCTGATCGGCCCATTTACAGAGGCCACCACGGAACGGAGGGAATCCTGTTCCATAAATCATACCGACGTCTACAGTCGCTGCCTTATCAACAATTTTGTCAGCGAAAATATAGGCCGCTTCATTCACCATTGGCAAGAAAAGACGCATCTGGATTTCCATTTCATCCTTACGAACTTTCTTTGCAGGAAGAAGCTTGGCGATCTCAGGGTTCTTCCCTGTCACTTTCCCTTTCTCATCGTAGATATAGAAACCTTTACCGCTCTTTTTACCGAGGAGTTTAGCATCATAGAGTTTTGTTGAAAGCGAGCTAGGATTCGCTCTGTCACCCAGACCATCGTGCATGATTTTTCCAACTTTCACGCATACATCCAGACCAATCTCATCCATAAGACGACATGGGCCCATCGGCATCCCGAAGTTTAAAGCTGCTTCATCAAGATCTTCAACGCTGATTCCTTCTTCAAGAAGGAAAGCTGCTTCATTGAGGTATGGAGCAAGAATTCTGTTCACAAGAAAGCCCGGACCATCGTTCACAACGATCGGAGTCTTCTTCACTTCAAGCGTCCATTTCACGAGGGTATCAATCGTTTCTTTTGAAGCTTTCTCATGACGGATAATTTCCACAAGTGGCATTTTATTAACCGGATTGAAGAAGTGAAGGCCGGCAAAACGTGAAGAATCCTTCAGCGCCTTACTCATCTCTTCAATTGAGAGTGAAGATGTATTCGAAGTAAGAAGAGTATCCTTACGAACATAACCTTCAAGTTCAGCAAAAACTTTCTTTTTGATTTCCATGTTCTCAACAACTGCTTCAATCACAAGGTCAGCTGCTTTCATGCCTTCAAAAGTCATTGTCGGCTCAATCGAGCGCATCTTGCGGTTAAACTCATCTTCCGTCATGCGCTTCTTCTTAAGAGCACCAGCGAAGTTTGCAGAGGCCTGCTTTAGACCGAGTTCAAGAGCAGCAGGTGTGATGTCTTTCATGATTGGCGCCTGATTACTCTGAGCGAATAACCATGCAATACCGCCACCCATAACACCGGCACCAAGAACAGCACCTTTCTTCACATTAGGAAGCTGGTCTTTGTTATCAAGTTTTTTTGAGTTATCAGTAAGGAAGAAAATGTGCTGAAGATTTTTCGACTGCACACTCTGAGAAAGTTCAGCGAACGCCTGAGCTTCAAGAGAGAGATAATCACCACGGCTCTTCCCTGCTCCTGATTCAAGAACTTCTAGAATCTTAAGTGGCGCCGGATAGAAACCTTTTGAAGTCTCAAGGACTTTTTCACGAGCTTTCTGGAAAATAATCTTACGAGTTAAGAAGTTATCCATCGCAGCTGCTTGAACTTCTTCTTTCATTGTTTTTTTCTTACCAGTCTTTTTATCAAGAAGATAAGTCTTAGCAAGTTCAAGCATTCTCTCAGTCGGTAACATCGCATCTGCGAGTCCCATCTTCAGAGCATTCTTACCTTTAATTTGACGACCAGTAAGAATCATATCAAGTGCAGTCGTGAGACCCACTTTACGAGGAAGGCGGTATGTTCCGCCGAAGCCTGGAAGAACCCCAAGCATCACTTCCGGAAGACCAAGAGCTGTTTTCGGATTATCAGAAATAAAAAT
>JBEIQF010000439.1:0-2532 GCA_040376635.1 Halobacteriovoraceae bacterium | reverse complement strand
TTCAACCCCGTAGCGATGGCCTTGCGATCTTTTTCCGAAATACCGTTATCAATTTTCATAAGTTCCTCCTGTATATTGCTTACTATTCTAGTTCCGCTTTTAATTCACGTCTAATTGTTACTCTCTATCTGATCATAGACAATCATACGTTGGAGGCCAATCTATGAGTTTGCCTACTATACTCGGGCTTTTCCTCGTAACCGGTGGAGCGACTACGATCGGTTCACTGCCGGTTCTCTTTCATCACTACATTAAGGCCAGTCATTGGGACTGGTGGGAGAGTTTTGGCGGAGGAGTGATGGTGAGTGCTTCGCTCTTCTCACTTTTTGTCCCGGCGTTTCAGCTTGGGACGTTCTTTCAAATATCCTTGGGTATCGCTGCAGGCATTAGCTTTATCTTCTTCATGGCCTTCTTCATCAAAAAGCTCACAGAAAATGTCCTCCACCAAAGGGCGTTCTTATTTGTGTTCGTGATGGGTCTTCACAATATCCCTGAGGGGCTCGCAGTAGGTGTGGATGTGGCCGCACTTGGATGGAGAGAATCACTTCCTCTCACAGTGGCGATTTTCATTCAAAATCTTCCAGAGGGACTCACGAGTGCGATGAGTTTTCTTATTTCAGGATTTGCTCTCAAGAAAGCGATGTTAGCAAATGGTGTGACTGCAGTGATTGAGACGCTCTCAGCATTTCTTGGTTACTCATTTGTGCATGATTCGAAAATAAATCTGCCATTTATACTCTCATTCGCGGGTGCTTGCATGATGAGTGTCGTGGCGAGAGAAGCGTTGATCAAAATGAAAGGAGAGGAAGCGGCAAAGTTTTCCGCATCAGGATTCGCTACAGGGCTCATGGTGTGTGCAGTGCTCGACATCTTTTTGTAAAGCGGGCCACTTAACTTAGGTATTAAATGTAAGAATATGTAGGTATTTTGCGGTTTTTCTCGATGAATTTTATCGGGCATTACACTAAATCTAGTTATAAAAACCGTCAAAAAAATGTCGATACCACTATATATAGATTTTTTGCTTTTCAAATGTCAGATCAACTAATACGCTTAATTTAAGACAGACAAACAACACCACCACACACATCATGACGAAGGAGCTGGGGTATGAGCATGGAGCCACTACTAACACAATCGAACGATCGCTTTGTACTTTTCCCGATCAAGTATCACGACATTTGGGGAATGTATAAAAAGGCGATGGCCTCTTTCTGGACGGCGGAAGAAATCGATCTTTATTCCGACCTAAAAGATTGGGAATCTCTAAATGAACAAGAGCGTCACTATATTTCACATATCCTAGCGTTCTTCTCGGCCTCTGACGGTATCGTGAACGAGAATCTTGCTCTTCGTTTTTATAACGATGTTCAGATTCCTGAAGCACGTTCGTTCTACGGTTTCCAGATTGCGATGGAAAACATCCACGCTGAAACTTACGGACTTCTCATTGATACATATATTAAAGATCCTGCTAAGAAAGAGTACCTCTTCAAAGCAATCGATAATATCCCATGTATCAAGAAGAAAGCTGACTGGGCCCTGAAATGGATTTACGGAAACGATTCATTCGCTGAACGCCTTATCGCTTTCGCAGCAATCGAAGGGATCTTCTTCTCTGGTGCTTTCTGTTCAATCTTCTGGTTGAAGAAGCGCGGGTTGATGCCGGGCCTCACATTCTCTAACGAGCTTATCTCGAGAGATGAAGGTCTACACACTGACTTCGCTTGTATGCTTTACAAAGATTACATGCAGACTAAACCATCTGAAGCACGCGTTCGTGAGTTGATCACTGAAGCAGTTGCTTTCGAATGTGAATTCATCACTGAAGCTCTTCCGGTATCACTTATCGGTATGAACGCAGACATGATGAAAGACTACATCAAGTTCGTAGCTGACCGTCTTATGAGACAGCTTGGTTACTCGAACATTTACGAAGCTAAGAATCCATTCGACTGGATGGAACTTATCTCGATGCAAGGTAAAACAAACTTTTTCGAGAAGCGCGTAGCTGAGTATCAAAAAGCGGGAGTGATGAACTCTACGAAAGATACAGCGGCAGGCTCGCATTTCGCTTTCTCAACAGATATGGATTTTTAAGGAGTAGGACATGTTCGTACACACACGCTCAGGCAAAAAAGAACCAGTACAATTTGATAAAATCACTCATCGTATTTCTCAGTTAACTTATAACTTAGACCCGAAATACGTAGATGCTATGCAAATCGCAAAAAGAACGATCAATGGTCTTTTTGACGGCATCACAACAGAAGAACTAGATAATCTTTCAGCAGAAGTTTCTGCTTATATGACTTCAGTTCACCCTGACTACGCAAGACTTGCTGGCCGAATTGCGGTTGCAAACCTTCACCGTCAGACTTCTGATTCATTCATGGAAACATTCGAGAAACTTCACGGTTACAAGAATGAATTCACAGGTGAGCACCAGCCTTTGATCTCTGACGAAATTTATAATTTCGCTCGTGAGTACAAAGACAGAATCTCTACAGAAATCGCTTACTCTCGTGACTT
>JBEIQF010000456.1:0-2277 GCA_040376635.1 Halobacteriovoraceae bacterium | reverse complement strand
TTGTCCTTTCTGTACGCTTTATTACGCTCTTTCAGGTGTCGCTTTCTTCCTTCTTTGGAAAAAAGGGATCAACTCATGGGCTCCAGACTATAAAGTGGCAGGGATGTGGGGAGTTCTTCTTCTTATCGGCGCAGGGATTTTCTACTCGACGACAAAAGAAAAAGAAGATGTGAACCTGAAGCTTAATGCATCTATCGTTCAGCAATACAACTCACTTGCTGATAACGGTGATCCTGACATGGATTCTCCATACGATAACCACAAAGCAACTGAAAAATTCTCTGATGCTCCGATCAGAATCACAGTGTTCTCTGATTTCCAGTGTCCATTCTGTAAGATGGTTGCTGAACAAATGCCTGAACTAGTCCGTCGTTATCCTAAACAGATTAACGTTCAGTACATGTTCTACCCTCTCGATGCTAAATGTAATTCGAACCTTAAAGGCCGCATGCACGAGAGCGCTTGTGATGCAGCTTTTCTAGCCGCTTGTAGTCCAGAAAAGTTTCCTGAACTGCACGATGAAATTTTCGCCAATCAGGATAAGCTTTCAACAGGTATCCTTGCTGATCTGGCCAAGAAACATGGTCTTGAGAACTGTGTAACTGAAGACATCAAGAACACGGTTATTGCATCGATCAACCAGGGGACAAAATATAACCTGAAGTCGACGCCGACAATTATTGTTAACGGTAAGAAGATCGAAGGAACTATTCCTAACCGTCAGTTCTTCGCTATCTTCGATGATATTTTGAGTAAAAAATAAATGCTGATTGAGACCCACTGCCATCTTGATTATTTAAAGGCCCTGCCTCTTGAGGAGATCAGAACTCTCATCAAAGAGGCGGGTATCAATAAAGTCGTCACGATTGGCGTGGATCCCGGCAACTTGGATAAAGTCCTCGAGCTCTCACAAACGTATCCGGAAATCTATTTCACTCAGGGCATTCACCCTCACGACGCAAAAGACTTCACAGATGTAGAGATCAATAAGATCGTCACTCGTTCGGCCCTTCCTAAGATGGTTGCCGTAGGTGAAATTGGTCTTGATTATCACTATAACAATTCGCCTCAGGACTCTCAGAAAGCGGCCTTTGAAAAACAACTTCAGATTGCCTGCGACCAGGATCTTCCGGTCGTGATTCACACACGTGAAGCTGATGAAGACACAAAGGCGATCCTGAAAAACTTCTCATCAACACTTAAACGCAAAGGCGTTGTTCACAGTTTTACATCAACGCCTGAACTCGCTGAATTTGTCCTCTCTGAAGGCTTCTATATTGGTTTTAATGGCATTATTACGTTCAAGAAAGCCGAGAATGTGCAGGAAGTGGTAAAGATCACTCCTTCTGACAGAATCCTTTTTGAAACGGATTCCCCTTTCCTCACTCCGGTTCCACACCGTGGAAAAGAAAATGCTCCGTACTACCTGCCGTTTGTTGCGGCGAAGATAGCGGAGCTTAAAAATGTAAATCTGGAAGAGTTAAAAAAACAGGTTTATGAAAACAGCCTGAACTGTTTCCATAAACTACGCTAATTCATAATACGAAAAATTTTTGAAAGAAGAGGATCATGCGGATGCTGGCCCAATAGGAAACTTTTGATTTCCTGAAGGTCGAGCTCGTAAAGCTCTTTCTGAGATGCAGGAACAATGTCAGGCTTGCGTCCATCGACGCGCAAGAAATACACTTCAAGAATTTTTGCTCGCTCAAATTTTTCTAAAGTTGCGCGAGTCAAATTTGCATGAAGAGCTGCTAACTTTTTTTCTGACAGATCATTCATTGATTCTGCTGGTAGCATAAAATCCCTCTTGTTTTGACACTGATGGTATCAGTATGGCCTTAACACTTATTGAGATTTCAATATCTCAAGTCAGCGCGTCCTTCATTGAACGGGCCGACTAAAGTTATAATGCAAAATGACTGACAACAGAATCATTGTCATTCAATGTTAGTAATCTTACATCGCTCGCTTAAGGTTAATGAAAGGTTGCGAATTCAAGTGTGTGATGAGCGTGTGGCCCTCAGTGTCTTTCCAGACATTCTCCAAGAGTGATTTTTAGATTTCCGGAGCTAATTCAAAGGAGTCTCTATGAAATTTCTCTTCGCATTTTTACTTCTGAGCACAGCTGCTTTTGCTGATTGTGATATTGAACCGCTTAAGAAAGAAATCATTAAGCAATATAAAATGAACCTTCCTGTAACAAACGAGAAAGGTGAAATCGGAAATGCGAAAGCGAAAAATTTCGTGATTGCTGATTACCTGATGAAAGTAAAAAGC
>JBEIQF010000115.1:0-9490 GCA_040376635.1 Halobacteriovoraceae bacterium | reverse complement strand
CTTCTGAGGTTAAACGTGTAAAAAATGAAACCAAAAAGAAAACTAAGAGTGAAGTGTATCTCGATAAGGTTGAAGCAGAATTTAAAACGATTAATGTTCAGCAAAATGAAGAGGGTGGTACCCGTACTCTCATCACACTAGAGGATACTCAGGCATTGTTAAAGGACTTTGGAGTCGGTTCTGTCAATGAAGCGACAGAGTTTGAAGTCGAATCTAAAATTGCCGGAGGGGGTAACATTCAATTACAGGGTAAGACAATTCTTGAGAAGCAGGAAACTCCCTGGGTCATTGAAGGCAAGATGGAGGCCATCTCATCGGCCGTGATTGAGAAACTTGCTGGAGATAAACTGCCCTTTGAGGTTGAGAAGGCCAATATTGATGCTGAAATTGCAGCACACTCTTCCGGTGGTCAGATCAGTGGAGTACTTGAACCTCACATAAAAGATTTTAAACTTGTGGATAAAAAGGAAGAGGGATTCCTGAAGAGAAATCTCGCGAAAGTCGGAAATTACATCTTTGATAAGACTAAAGGTGAGGATGAAGAATTAAGTATGAAACTTCCCTTTACCTTGAATGAAAATTTCACGTTAAATCTTCCGGAGACAATAGATAAGATTACCCGTTAAGATATTTCTTCCTGAAGGCGGCCGGAGTGATCTTTTCATGAGATTTGAAAAATCTTGTGAAGTAATTGGCGTCTTCAAAACCCAGTTCAAATCCAATTTCAGAGATACTCATGGATGAAAAAGCGAGATATCTTCTTGCTTCCATCATGAACCTTTCCTGAATGATAGCTCTCGGGGATTTTCCGAGTGCCCTTGAAACCTGCATTGTCAGAGCTTTTGAAGTTATCCCTAGTTTATCTGAATAGAATTCAACCCTGTGCTCTTTCCTGAAATTTTTTTCTACCAGGGACTTAAAACTTTCAAGAATGGTTGTCGTTTTATTTTTATCCCGTTGGGGCGTATGTCTTTCTAGTTGAATCAAAAACGAAGTCAGGAGGGCCCTCAATGAAATGTCGGAATCTGCTCCCTTAGAGGCCGACTCACTCATCATGATGGTGGTGAGCATGACGAGAGTGGAAAAATCTTTTTGTGGCAGTATCGCTTCATCCGGTGAGTTGAGGAGTTGTGAAGTCCTTCCAAACTCAACAATGATTCCTTTAATGTTTGAGTTCATGTTCCAGCGATGAACCTGGCCCGGTTTGATGATAAACACCTGGCGAGGTTTAACCTTATACGATTGAAAATCGATCTGATGAATTCCGCTTCCATCAGTGATGAGGATGATTTGCCAGAAGTCATGACGGTGAGGGAAGGGAACTGATGGTTTAACTCTCACTTCGAGAGGCTCAACCCTGATTCCGCTCATGGAAACTTGCCTGATACCAAAGGATTCTATGGGGTGATGGATGTCGAGTTTCATTGGCAAATCATAACATGTTTGGGAAGTTTGTGCTATTGTTTGTGAAGTCTGTGACTTGGTTTTGACTCGCTCAATGATAAAATAGACACATGAAAACACCATCCGAAATCTCAAATCCGGTAGACTACGAAATTCCCAATTCGCTTGCGGCGATTTGGAGTATGATGCTCCCTGGTCTTGGTCAGTTGCTTAAGGGTCAGGTCATGCCAGGTATCATTTGGGCATTCCTGACTGCCGGAGGCTATTACAGCTTCTTCTGGCCCGGAATTACTATCCATATGCTCTGTGTTCTTGATGCTGCCTTAAATAAAGGGGTGAAGACATGGAAGCAATTCGCGATCATTGTTCCCTTGCTCCTGATCTATATCATCTACCGAAACACTTACTGACAGCTTTTTGCTTTGCTCATTCTTAATTAAGAGTTTTAAGAAACTTTTTATTGGTCTTTTTTTCTTCAACGGTTTTTACTCCTCCGGGATTCATTTTCGGAGGAAGTTGGATGTTGAAGTTTGTTTTTTTAATATTGTTATTCCACTTCCATTGTCAGCTCTCAATGTTTCAGAATCTCACTCATTCATTTGAAGTAGATCTTGGACTAAGAACATTGTCTCTGGGGTTCTTTCTTGTTGAGTTCTTTCTCATCCTCAAGCTCATCTTCGAACGCGCCTATGCTCGTGTCGAGAGTCCATAAATCCTCCGCACCCCTGAGAACCATCCAGGGGTGCCTTTTCGCTCCCATTCAGTGCCACTCTCACCCTGGATTTTCGTAAAAATCATCACTTAGCCTTGGCATGGCGTTAGCAACATAGTCCTCAAGAACTTGTACAGGAGGTACAAAATGAAGATTGCCCTGCTAACACTATCTCTGCTTCTTTCGACTCACGCTCTGGCAGAAAGTTCATCGATTGCACTTTCTTACAATGATTCGATCCAAGTGAAGACTGTGATGATGGATGAAATTCTGATCAATGACCTGATCAAGCTTCATAATGATTTCGACTTCGAAGGTGACCGCATGATCGCTGGAAAGTTTGAATCAAAAAAACAGAAGAAGACATCTTACCTTGATGGCCTTCGCTCTAAACTTGAAGGTTCAAAAAGTGTTATGCGTTTCTAAGATAACTGACAAATAAACTTTAAGAAAGGCCGGGTATAGACCGGCCTTTTTTATTTTGCAGATATCCTTTTCAGGTGCGGACCGTCTTCTCTAAAACTCATGTGTGACATCAACTCATGGAGGTTTTGGTGAAATATACAACAGGTCTTACTCTGGCCCTCTTCAGCTTTTCTGCCCTGGCCGAACCTCTTGAAATAAACCAACCCTGGCGAAACATCTCAGATCCCGTCATCATGAGTACAACGTTTGTCAGAAGTTTTTCAAACCTTCCACTTGAGGCGGCAGTCACTGATACATCAAAATATTGGTCGGGTGATTATTGGGCGCTGAAAAAAGGTAATATTAATTATCGCTGGTTCTCACCTAAGCCTCAGGGCTTTAATTTGAAATCACCGACTAAAGAGCAGGCAGGTCTCATGACTTTGCAGGAACTCTCTTATCTCGCTCCTTCTGAAAAATTTGATCTTCTTAACGGTCGTTATGAATATCCCCTGGTGAAAGAAGTTTCATCTTTTACTTCCCCGGAAAGAGAACTTTGGGAAGGCATGTGCCATGGTTGGGCGCCTGCACTCATGCACCATAATGAACCGACTCCAAAAGTTGTTACGAATCCTGACGGCATACAGATCCCTTTCGGGTCTTCAGATATCAAGGCGCTCATCAGTTATTACTATGCTTATGAATATGATGCTGTGACATCAAGGCAAATGGGGTCTCGTTGTAATGGTCCTCGCTGGCCATGGAGTTCTGACAGATGCAAAGATGATATGAATGCTGGTGCCTTTCATATTGTACTAACAAATAAGATTGGTCTCAGTGGAACAAGTTTTGTTGCTGATATTGAAAATGGAAAAGAAGTCTGGAATCATGTACCGGTTAATTACAAAATAACTGTCGTTAATGACAGGTTACCTCCTGAGGATGATTCTGCCCGTGGAACAGTCAAAACAATTCGTCTCAATACAGAAATCTTCTATGTTTTTAACTCTGATAAAAATACATGGGAAACTTCCGGGACAGTCGCGAAGAAAAGAACTTATGAATACACACTGGATATCAATTCATCAGGCCTGATCATTGGTGGTAATTGGATCTCGAAGATGAGACCTGATTTCCTTTGGCTGGTGGACCAGACACCGTCATTCAACAATAAGTTTGTAAGGTTAGGTGAGCTTCTTAACGATTAACACTTACAGTTTGTTTTATTGTTTTGGGTTTTGTTTTCAGCTTTTCTTTCTTGAGGTCATAGTCAGGAAGATCAGCAGCGAAAGAATGGAAGGAAAAGATGAACAAAATAAATGTGATCATTTTCATGAACACGTTTTACCTTAATTAACTTTTGGTGGTGTTAAGATTGTGTCAGGAACTCAATCACAAATCTTGTATGCGGATGCGAATGATCCAGCCAGATTGATCCATGATGAGTTTCAATAATGCTTTTTGCAATACTTAGCCCTAGACCAGTTCCCTTACGAACTTCTTTCGTCGTAAAGAACGGTTCCATAATCCGGGCCGCGATGTCTTCCGGAATACCGGTACCAGAATCTGTGAAAATAATACAGATCTTGTTATTTTCGACTTTAAAATCAATTTCAATCCATTTTTCACGATTCTCTTCAATCGCATCACTCGAATTGTTCAGGAGATTGATAAACACCTGAGAGATCTGACTAGGCCTGCACATGATGAAGACGTTAGGGATTGGTTTAATTCTGAGATCAATTCCATGAGCTTTGAATTTTTCAGAACAAAGATCAAGAGTCTCTTCGAGAAGTTTTTGAAGAAGAATAGGTTCAAACGGATCGTTATTTGATGCTCTTGAGAAATTACGGAGACCTTTTACAATTTTGTCGATTCTGTCCGTTGTAAGTTTGATTTTATGAATCTCAGTAAATACTGATGGCTGATTCAGTTGAAGCTCTTCAAGCATCATGCTGATAACTTTTACCTTCCCTTGAATGATGGCCAGAGGATTATTGATTTCATGTGCCATACCACTCGCCATTTCACCAAGTGAGGCCATCTTTGATGAATTGATAAGTTGAATTTTACTGAGTTCAAGTTCGCGGGTTCTTTCTTCAACGAGAGCTTCAGCCTTTTGACTAAAAGTAAGTTGTTCAAGGAGGAAAGCTCCGATGAAAAGCATGAAGATATTCAGAAGAAGTGCGAGACCTGCCGAAGATCCTGAATGGAGAGAGAAAAAATTTTCTGAAGGATAAAACTCAATCCGAAATTTTTTTCCAAATAAGGATATTATTTTTGAGTCATAGTATGCGTTCTGCTTGAACGCTGTCGTTGGATAATTATCCATATGATAGATGAGCTTGCCGCCGGATGAAATTCTAATTCTCAGGTTGTGCGAAAAAGAATCCAGATATTTTCCAAAGAAATCAGTACTGATGATCGGAGCAGAAATAAAACCTAACAACTCATGATTTGGGGCAAATACAGGATAAATGATGACAAATCCATATTCATCTTCCTGTTGCTTGAGTTTATAAATTCCAGTAGCTCTGACTTCACGTAATTCAAGAGCTTTATTAATGGTTGCTCTTCGTGATTTCTCCGAGCCCACATCCATCCCGATAGCCGTTTGATTTTTATCAAGAGGTTCAAGGTATTTAATGATCAGGTGGTGGTCATATTGATCGGCCACCGCAGGATCCATGATGATGGTTTTGATGTTGTTCTTTTTCTCAAAACTTGCGAGGTCCTTCTTCGATACATATTCAACAAATCCAAGTCCGTATACGGCATCAAAATATTTGTCTAATTCAATAGACTCTACATAAGTTCGCCATTCTACTGGTGTGACTTCTTCACTTACTCTAAACAAGGCCGCGGCACCTTTTACCAGGGCTTCGTAACGCCCGGACAAACGGGTTAAAGAATCAACGACTGCATTTGAGGATTTGTGAAAATCTTCTAGTGTATGATTTTTTTCATAGGAAGAAGTCAGGTAAATAACAACAAACATGATGATCCAGCCGAATGCAATCCCAAATAGATATTTCGAACTGATTTTGTAACCTGTGTGAAGAGGTTTTACGAAAAGAATGGCGAATGCAAAACTTGCCAGGAGAGTCTGAACATAAATGAGATTAGCATTGGTATTACCTTGCTCAAAAGGTCCGTATCCAGTGGCCGTCAGAGCAGTGACGATAATTGAAAAAATGATCAATATGATTCTGGAATATGTCCTTCCCAGGATCATCCCGGACAGAATGAAAAAAGGGCTTAGCGACCACGCCAGGGCCTGGTTGTATCCTTCTACAAATACCAAATAGATTGATAATGAGATAATAATAAAAAGACCAAAACCATAGATTATTTTTTTTCTGGTTAGCTTTTTTCTTTCCTCATTTGAAAAGAACTCCATAAAGAGAGGAAGGACGAGAAGTATCCCAATGGCATTTCCGCTCCACCATGTGTACCAGGCATAAAAATAACTTTCATCAGGTATGACACCGATAAAGTTTAGGCATGAGACTCCAATCGATGCACTAAAAAGGCTCGAGAAGGTAGCAGCGATAAAAATATTGAATAATTCAGAATAGTGCTTGAAGAAGTTTCTTCTTATTCCAAATAGCAAGATTCGGGCACCAATGTAGGATTCAACCATATTGCCGAGGGCCGCCCCTATGAGGCCGATGGTCGGTGTGTTGACAGAAAAATTAACGAAAAGTGATCCAAGAAAAACGGCCGGAGCATATCTTCTACCAAACAGCACAAGCATCCCAACTCCAAAGCCGGAAGCAGGCCATATAGGAGAGGCGTTACGATTAATAGTCGCAAGTGATAGGCCGAAATATCCCAAAAGGAAATATCCCAGAACGATTGCAAGAAATACCAAAAGCTGGCCACGCAAATGTTGTGGGGCCAGAGGTGATTGTTCATTTCTGTCAGCAGACAAAAGCATTGTAAATTCTCTCTTAACATATCTTAGCGCGGTATCTGTTCTAAAGGAAGAATTTAGCTCTCGTCAGTGTTCTCTAAAGTTCAGGTTGAGATGTCCTGAAAAATAATCATTTTGTTCTCTGGTCCATCATTACCCGTCAATCCATCGGTCATCAATCATGACTCTTTCCTTCCTGCGAATTTTGGCAATAATCGCCGGCGCGGTTAATAACTTAAGGAAAAGGATCAACTAATGAGCACACGTAAAAATTTAAATTTGGTAATTGCAGGAAGCTTACTTCTAACTCTCGTGAGCTGTGGCAATGACAGTTCATCTTCTCGTAAGCAAGCTGAAGAATGTGGTGACGGAATTTCATGTCTTTCATCAGTAAACTGGAAAATTCAGCTTCAGGGTAAGGCGTTCCCTGATAAAGCTCGCGTAGATATCAATGGGACAACTGTCCTTAACGAATGTGTATCTAAACAGAAATATTCAATTGATCGCGCTGCTGAACCTCAAAACCTACTTCTTGAGAATTTTTATGTTCCAAAAAGAGGCGAGCTTAAAATCAACGTAGTTGATCTTGGCAATGACTGTAACGCTGAATCGACATTGATCTCTGATGATAATGTTGAGTTCGAAGTGACTAAAACTTCTGGCGTAAGCGAAATTCTCATCAATCTTTAATTTTTTGAAAGAAGGGGTCCTCAGGGCCCCTTTTTTTTTGGAGTTTTTATGCTTCCCTTTATTGCCGGGTTTTTATTCCTGTTCTCAATCAATACCTATGCAACGTGCTTAGCTGAGTGCCAGCAAAATGAGAAAGACGTAACTGTTACGATTTCATGTGCTGCACCTGGTGGACCTGTGAAGACAACGAAAGAAGTCTACAAGGATTTCTGCGGAGACGGTTCTCTGGTTAAATATACTTGTGGTGGGATGTCGGGAATGCATTATCCCCTGACGGAGCTCTATAAGTGCAATAAATGCTCTGATGAGAACACTTGCGAAGAAGTTCTATTCATCGTCGAGTAATTCACCCAGGCGACTGAGACTTCCTTCAAACTTGCGTGGCTTTGAAACGAGCCAGATAAAATCCGGACGCTGTTTTGAGATCCAGTCGCCTCCGATAATCCTTCCAGCGCCATCGATATCAAGTTCATAATCATATGTGATTGATTTGTATTCCTGTTTAGGAGTTCCCATCACTGTCTGCCAGTCATGGCCATTTTCATCAACGTAATTCAATGTTGTGCGCAGACGGACTACTTTGACAGTTCCTGCGGCAGAATTTGATGATGGTCCTTTTTGTGCCATGATCTGTGACTGATAAGACGAGAAGGGATGATTCCAGACCTGCTGATAGCGATCCAGATCCGCGACGAATGTTTTTCCGTCGAGACCCAATCTGTTAGCGAGTACCAGATGAAAAGCGCCAGCATTGAGATCGTTGTTACAATCTTTCTCATTGTTCCGAAATGATCCCTTATAACAACGTCGTCCCATCTGATGAGTGTCAGTCGCATTATATTTATAAGCGTAATAATAACTAATGAGGGCCTTGATATCCGAAGAACCAAATGGGATTTCAATTCCATCCGGATTCCGCATGAGTTTCGGTACCGGCTCATCATGGTTAATGGCCGCTGGTGACCATCCATGACAGATACCTTCCCAAGTTTCAGCACCGGGGTCAGCTATCACATTCACTTCCGCTTTTAACGGATAATCATAACGTCCGGTGAAAAGATCGTATTTTTCACTAGGCGAGAGTTCCGCGATTTCCGGAATAGTCATCGCTTTTAATTTTTCTTTTGAAGGAGAATTGAGATTAAAGCCGGTTTTTCTTTTAGCATACCAGCGGTAATTGATATTGCCGTTTTTTAATGCCCAATAATCACCAGACCAAAGTTTCTTGGGAGCTGTGACCTTTCCAGAGAGAGGAAGAGCATTGAACTCACGGATGAAAAAATAACTCATGATCTCAGGATCTGATATCGATTCCCACGATTCATCAAACTTCATCACTGAAGAAAGTACTTTAGGGGAAAGTGATAGTGCGAGAAGGAAGGACATCCATTTCACGAGTCACCTCCATGGTGAGGCCCATACTCTAGGATTGACCTTCTGCACTTCGGTACTTAAGTTTTCCTCTAGATTACCTTCTGCATGGCCATCTGGATTCTCGAATAGAAATTCGTTGCTGAATCCCCGTTCGTTTCAACAGTGATGAACTCCACTTGTGGATAAAGATCAGAAATCTTACTTTGCACGCCATCTGAGACACCAGACGATGAAAGACACGTAAATGGCTTAACACTTATAATAAGATCAGCGAGTTTGTGTTTTGCAATGTGAATGTGGTGAGCAACTTCCATGTGGTCTTCGCCGCCATCTACGTGAAGATCGAAATGATCTTTCGCCTCAACTGCCAGCGCACCATGATCAGAAAGAGAAATCTTCTCTCCAAGAACGTAGCTGATAGTTTTGAAGACACCGGCAATGATGAGCTCAAGAGTTTTTAGCTGAATTTCAGTTCCTGTAATGAATTTTGATTTTTTTGTACGACTCTGACTCCAGCGCGCGCGCCAGATCTGATGAAGAAGCCAGTCAGTGACAGTTTCATTTGAAACAACCCCGCCTTCTTTTTCTATGAAGCGAAAGAGGTGATAGTTCCCTTCGCCGTCAGTCGTCTTGGCCCAGAACTCACCCATAATGTGAACGATCGGGCGTTTTTCATTTTTGGTTTTGATCGTCTTGAGAGTTTTTCTTGCCGCCAGCAGACCTTTGATCCAGTTACTGTCTTTAATCGCGAGATCAATCTGTTCTCTGGCGAATTTCACGATTTCATCTGTTGAGCCAGGAGTCACTTCAAACGGACGTCTTCTGATATTGATTGTGTTGAGAATGTCTCCCACCATGATCGCCATGAAAAAGCGCAGGATATCTTTGTTCGTGAGTTTCAGGCCATCCATCAGGACATCCTGAATATCTCCTGATCTTGTGAAAAGGAGAACTCTGAATCCGCCAAAGCCGGAATCGCGAAGCGCTTT
>JBEIQF010000272.1:0-4678 GCA_040376635.1 Halobacteriovoraceae bacterium | reverse complement strand
GCTTCTGTTTTCGATTCAGCAAGCATCTTCTCGTAGTTCTGAATACGAGCTTTTGATTTCGCCTGACGAGCTTTTGCACCCATGCGGATCCATTCAAGCTCTTCAGACATTTTCTTAGCTTGCTTAGACTGAGATTTCTCTTCAGCTGCAAGACGATTTGTTTTTTGTTCAAGCCATGAAGAATAGTTCCCTTCCCATGGAATACCTGCACCACGGTCAAGTTCAAGAATCCAGCCAGCAACGTGATCAAGGAAGTAACGATCGTGGGTAATCGCGATAACAGTACCCTTGTAGGCCTGCAAGTGACGCTCAAGCCACAAAACTGTTTCAGCATCAAGATGGTTGGTAGGCTCATCCAGAAGAAGAACATCTGGTTCAGAAAGAAGAAGACGACAAAGAGCTACTCGGCGTTTTTCACCACCTGAAAGAACGCCGCAAAGCTGTTCTGAAGGAGGACAACGAAGAGCTTCCATCGCGAGTTCTAAACGTGAATCAAGATCCCAAAGATTCTGGGCATCCATTTTATCCTGAAGTGTCGACTGCTCATCGAGAAGCTTATTCATCTCGTCTTCAGACATTTCATCGCCGAGCTTCATGTTCACTTCTTCATAGCGCTTAACTGTCGCTACTTGCTCTGCAAGACCTTCTTCGACGATTTCTTTTACTGTTTTATTTGGATCTAGTTTCGGATCCTGCTCAAGGTAACCAAATGTGATTCCTTTATTGGCAGTTACTGTTCCTAGAAAATCCTTGTCAACACCAGCAATGATTTTGAGAAGAGAAGATTTACCTGAACCGTTCAAACCGAGAACACCAATCTTGGCACCTAGGTAGAACGAAAGAGAAATATCTTTTAGGACCTGTTTTTTTGGCGGATAAATTTTTCCAACCTTATGCATTCCAAAAATAATCTTTTTGTCATCGACGACGGCCATGGGACTTCCTTTGATTTTTTAGAAGTCACAAAGTAGCACAATCACTACATTAAGGCCATGAGATCACCCAGGAGGAGAAAGATAAATGCGAGGTAAGATGGGAGGAAAAAGACTGACAACAGAGTTAGTTTTATCACTGTGAGTCTTTTTTCAAACAGTTCAAAGTGCCATTTTTCCTGAAATCGAAGCTCTTCCATCAGATACTTAACATCTTCTTCGTAACTCGAACCGAGCTTCAGAGATTTCTGGCAGGTTTCTTTTAAGCGAGAAACAATCGCACTCAGTGATTTTTGATTGATGTTACTCAGCTCCTGAACTCCGGCAAAAGTCAGGACCTCGGTTCTTGAAACTGGAACTTTTGCGAGGGATTTTAGGATAAAAAGCATCTTCCAGATTTTTCCAATATCGCCGAAATACTTCTTTCTAAAATAAGTCAGAAGAAACGGAAGAATGGAAAGTCCAACGGCCTGCCAGAAAAAAATCATGAAGAGATTGATTGATGAGACTTTAACATCAACGAGATTCAAAGCTGCGATGATGAAAATCCACGTTAGGAGCATCATGAGACCCATCTGAAGCCACATTCCAAGGAGTGATTCCCTGATCTTCTTTTCAAACTGTCGGTCTGTCTGAAGTCCTTCTCGTAAGAAGAGCAAAGACTCCTGATAATTTCCTCCCATTTTGCGGGCAAGGGATAACAGGACTTCAACCACGCCGGTGTAAAATTTGTACGTGGGAAGCTTGCCCGGATCCGGAAGATCCTGACGTGCATTCCAATTGAATTTCTTTAACCAGTTCTCTAATTCCTCGGCGGGATTCTTTCGGGTAATCAACGAGTTAGGGAGGAAGACTGTCGACTCCTCGACCCAATAAACCAGACCGCAAATGAGAACAAAATAAAAGATATAGGACATGCTTTTTTCCTCTATAAATTGCTCCCCACTTTCCTACGTTTCGTTGACAGTGTGCAAGGCGTTGTCATACTTTCAGTTATATGAATTCACTTCTGAAACAACCATCATCTGCCCCGGCAGAATCACATGAGACATTCCTTGTCTCTTTTGAAAAAAATCTCCTCGTGATGAAGGATGTTGCTGAAGTTGAAATGCTCATGAAAAAACTTCAGTTTCTCGGACTTAATTTCGATCCTTTCCAGAATGAGATCGGTTCCGAATGCGGCCAGATCATGGATAATCTCGGTTTAACAGACCACATGAGAAATCCATATCTCGCGACCAACATTCTTTTAAGACTCCTTGATAAAACTGAAGAGAGATTGAACAACCTTAAGCAGTAAAATTCTGCGGAACCACAAATGAACAAAATTCCTGAATGCCTGATTCATCCGGTATCGATCAAACTATTACGTCAGGGCCATCCCTGGATCACGGCCGATAATTTTTCGAATCGTTTTCCGCGACAGTCAGAATTTGTGATTGCAACTGACGACAGAAAACGTCCGATGGCGCTTCTCATGCACGATCCGTATCACAAGAATGTGAAGGCACGTGTATGGAGTACAAAGTTTCCTTTTGATCGTGAAGCTCAGCACTTCACGGCAAGTATTCAGGGTCGTCTTGATCTTGCTTTTGAAAAGCGTATTCAGCAGAAAGAACTAAAAGAGCGCGAAAACTATTATCTCGTTTTCGGAGAAGCGGATCATCTTCCGGGTTTATTCATTCTTCGTCTGAAAGACAGAGTGCTCATTCAATTTTATACAGGATTCTGGAATCGTTATAAATCGATCATTCAGACAACTCTTCAGGAAGTTTTTCCTGAGATCAAAGATGACAATATCTGGTTTCAGCTTCGTGGGGAAACCAAAGAACTTCAGAAGCTTCCGCAAAATGCAGTTGATAACAACCGTCGTGATGAATTTCATCTTTCGGAATTTGGGATTCAATATCTAATTCGCCTGGGATCTTCATACGATCACGGTCTCTACACAGATATGAGTTCCATTCGTCATACTCTCTCGAAAATGATCCAGCCTGGATCTAGTCTACTCAATCTTTATAGCTACACTGGTGCCTTTTCCCTTTGGGCCATGAAACTTGGAGCAACAAACGTTGTATCTGTGGATCTTTCTCCGAAATACATTGAATGGCTTCAGCAGAATATTGCTCTCAACCCGGAACTCAATCACACTCAGCACGAAGCGATTGTTTCAAGTGTTGATGAAGCTCTCTCGAATCTGAAAAAAGACGGCAGGTCGTTTGATGTCATCGTCTGTGATCCGCCTTCTTCTTCGTCAGATGGTGATAAGAGAACTTCTGCGATTAAAGCTTATAAAGAGCTTCTTCAGAAGATGGATGGTCTTCTCGCTCCAAAAGGAAAACTGGTTGTATTCCTGAATACACACCAGGTTTCTCAGGAAAAGTTTGATCGAACTCTCAAAGATTATTTCACAGAATTAAAACTCAACTACAAGATGTCGACACGTCTTCATCTTGGACAGGACTGCCCTACTCTTAAAGGATTTCCGGAAGGAAGTTACTTGAAGGGTATTGTCTTAGAAAAACAATGATCAAGGTTACTGACCTCAAAAAAAGTTTCTCTTCTCACATCAAAGAACCCGGTCTCAAGGGATCGATCAAGGCATTAGTTCACAGAAAAAGTGTGACGAAATATGCTCTGAAGTCCATCAGCCTTGAAATCAAGCAAGGTGAAATCGTGGGGCTCATCGGTGCGAATGGTGCGGGGAAGACAACTCTCGTTAAAATTCTCGCAGGGATTGTTCATCCGACATCGGGTGAAGCAACTGTCCTGGGTTTCAAGCCTTGGGAAAGAAATAACGAATACAGAAAACAAATGTCACTCATTATGGGCCAGAAGGCCCAGGTGTGGTGGGATCTTCCTGCACTTGATAGTTTCATTCTCTTAAAAGAGATTTATCAGATTCCTGATTCCCTTTATAAAAAGAACTTAGAGTTTCTCGCTGATACACTCATGATCAAGGAGCAGCTGAAGACTCAAGTTCGTAAGCTCTCACTTGGTGAGCGCATGAAAGTGGAGCTCATGGCGGCACTTCTTCATAATCCGAAAGTCATTTTCCTGGATGAACCAACAATTGGCCTTGATATATCCGCGCAGAAAGCTGTTCGTGAGTTCATGAAAAATTATCAGCGTGAGTTCAAACCCATTACGATTCTGACGTCTCACTATATGGAAGACATCAAGGAATTGTGTCCACGTATTGTGATCATTAAAGAAGGCGAATTTGTTTACGATGGTGCTCTCTCTCAGGTTCAGCGTATGCTGGGTGATGAGAAGTGCCTGACGGTAACGACAAAAGAAAATACTTTTAAAGTTAATGTTCCGCGAGCGGAACTTTCTCAAAAAACTTCAGAAATTTTCAAGCAGAATGAAGTTCTGGATCTCAACATCCACGATCCTTCAATTGAAGACATCATTGAAAGCATCATGAAAAATGGAATGCAAAAGTCATGAACTGGTGGCGCTTCGTTTTAGCTGCCGAATACCGTAAGATCTTCGCCTTTAGAGCGGACTTCTGGGTAACGTTCATTGGACAGACGCTAGTGCAGCTATTTATCGCACGAGCGCTTTGGCAGAATATTTTTGAAGCGAGCGGAAACGAAGTTATGGAAGGATACACTCTTCCGATGATGACTCTTTATTATCTGATTGTTCCGATTGGTAACAGAATGCTTCAGGGTGAAAACGTTGGTTTTCTCTCGAGAGAAATCTACGATGGAAGCTTCAACCGTTATCTCATTTATCCG
>JBEIQF010000261.1:0-4827 GCA_040376635.1 Halobacteriovoraceae bacterium | reverse complement strand
TGGCCTGGTGCCGGTTTTGAATTGAAGATGGTGAACTTTTTAAACTTCATAGAGACTCCTTAAACTAATGGAGTTATTTTATAGTGGATCAAAAGGCTTTGGGTTTTCATAAGGTGAAAGTGAAAAATTTACAGGAAACGAAAGAGGAAAAGTGGCAATTTACATCCTTCGCACAGCTCGAAGGGGTAACGAGACGGGTGGAAACCCCTCGTGAGGTCATTCTTCTCCTCCATGGTCTGGGCGAAAGAGGCAAACGCATCTTCCGAAAGCTCCTTCCCTACCTTCCTAAAGATGCCCTGATCATCGCTCCCAATGGGCCTTTTCCGATTCCAAGAAACAAAGAAAATAAAATCGACTTCGGTCACTCCTGGTACTTCTATGACAAGCTCGAGAAGAAGTATTTTATCAATCAGGATCTCGCAAAGTTCTGGCTACGTGATCTTTTGAAAATTGAAAATCCTGATTCACTTCCGGTGACGATTATCGGATTTTCTCAGGGCGGATATCTCGCTCCTCTCGCCGGAAAAGAAATCAAAGAGACAAAACTTATCATTGGTCTCGCGTGTGAATTTCGTACAACACTTATTCATGAAAAGCTTCCATTTCCGATGGTGGCCATTCATGGTGATGAAGATGAAGTGATCCCGCTATCAATGGCAAAAAATGAAATAGCACTCCTGAAAGACATCGGCATTCATGTCGATTTTCACTCTGTAAAAGGTGGTCACGAGATCACTTCGGAGATGGGAAAAGTTGTTCAGGAACTTCTGGAGAATTATGGAAAAAGAAGTTTATAAAGGTAACATCGTCAAAGTCACAGAAGAGAAAATCGATCACATTACGTGGGAGAGAATTTATCTCCCTGATGGTGTGATTGTGTTTCCCATTACTGATGAAGGCAAGATTGTACTTATTAAAGAGAAGCGTCCCCACGAAAATCCACCCGTAAGAATCAAACCCGTCTCCGGCATTCTTGAGCATGATAAAGGGACTCCGATGGAGAACGCTCAACGTGAAATGCAGGAAGAGATAGGCCTCAAAGCAGGTAACCTCGAACTTCTCTGGTCACAGAAAGGAACAGGAACTGTGAATCACGAACAGTTCTATTTCATCGCTCGAAACCTTACCCGGGAAAAACTTCCGAATCCCGATGGTGAAGAAACCATTCTGGGCACTATCGAATACACTCCAGAGGAGCTCCTCAAGGCCATTACGGACGAGGACATCCGCTGGTCGATGTCGACTTTAGGCATCTTCCGCCTGCTCAAAAAGCTCGGAACATTGCGCTAAATAGTTGGATTCCCGTTTCGCCCTTCAAACATGATAATATTTGCTAAAACATTTGTTTGGATTGCCGAACATGTGTATACTGACTGCGAGGAACATATCCATGTACGTTTGTATCTGCAAAGGCATCACTGAAAAACAAATCCAAGAGGCGGTTACGTCTCGTAATTCAAATAATCCAAAAGAGATTTTGAAGGCACTTGGCGTTGGCTCAGACTGCGGTACATGTGTTGAAGATGCAGTGAAAACTCTTATCGAACAATCGGCCCGGTCACCCTTCGAAATGAAAGATAGCTCAAACAATTCTTAGGTCTGTTGAACTTTTTTGATTCTTCAATCCCACTCTTCTACAATGAACCCAATTACACTTCTCACACGAGGTTTTTATGAAAGGTTCACAAGCAATTATCGACGCTCTTAATTCAGTACTTACTAAAGAACTGACGGCCATCAATCAATATTTTCTCCATGCTCGTATGCTCCAGAACTGGGGTCTCGAGAAACTTGGAAAATTAGAATACGAAGCTTCAATCGATGAGATGAAGCACGCTGATATGGTGATCAAAAGAATTCTATTCCTTGAAGGTCTTCCGAATCTTCAGAAGCTTGATAAACTTCGCATCGGCCAGAACGTTGGTGAAGTGATCGACGCTGATCTTGAAGTTGAATACGCAGCTGTTCCCCATCTTAAAAAATGTATCCAGCAAGCTGAAGCTGAACACGATTACGGAACACGTGACTTGTTCCTTATGATTTTAAAATCAGAAGAGCATCACGTAGACTGGCTTGAGACTCAAAGAGATCTTCTCAAAGCAGTTGGTGTCCAGAATTACATGCAATCACAAATGGAACCTGATAAAGGTGCTGAAGGATAATTTGAAAGGGAGCTTCGGCTCCCTTTTTTTTTGTGTTTTTAATTATTGAGCGATAGCTGCTTTCAGTGCCTGAAGAAACTGAGTGTTCTTGGCAATATCTTCACCTTCATCGTCATTTGAAGTGACGTTTGGCTCAGTACAGTTGAACTCCCGATTCGTGCGGTAATCCACTTTCCCACGAACGAGGATACCCATAAGGTCGCCGTTTACAGCATTGAAGACAGCTGATCCAGAATTAATCTGGAAAGCATCAACCGTTGCACGAAACTCAGTTTCTGAAACACTCTTCACTTTAGCCTGATCTGCAATCTTTTGCGGAAGACCAGATGGATGACCAATGAGCACAACTTCAGCTCCGACTTTCCATTCAGTCGCAAGTTTCACCGGAGCGCGATCAGTAACTTTACGGTCAAGTCTGATGACTGCGTAATCCAGGTTCTTCGTAAGTTTTGATTCGATGACTTCTTTACATTTATAAACTGAACTCGCAGGAACAGTGACGTTCGTTTGTTTTGAACTATCGACTTTGTAATCGAACACCCAACTGTGCCTAGTACACATGTCAGTTGATTCAAAACAATGACCAGCTGAAACGATGATGTCAGGAGCAACTAAGAATCCTGAACAGTTTGCTACGAATGGCTGATGATAAAATCTTTCTTTCTCACAAAGCTTGAAAACTTCACCAAGGGACTTACCTCTTAGTTCAGCACCATTACCGCGAATTTTGATGTTGTCGTTGTGAACCTGAGCGGCCGTGCTTTTTGCAAGCGTCTTGAAGAGAACGTTTGTTGATTCGAAAGTATCAACTCTGTTGTCGTCGCCGTAAATGATATCGAAATCAGGAGATGAAAAAGCAGCAGGGATCCAAAGGATCCCTGCGATTAAAGTGAGATTAAGGCAAAACGTAGTCACGTGGCATATCCTCCGCAGCAGTCGCCATCTTATCGAAATAGAGGTCGTACTGTTTGTTGTAGGCTTCTACAACTTCCGGAATGGTTATGTAATAGAAATTCTCAAAGTTTTTCGTGAAAGCGGCCGTCGTCATGTTACCAGCACCGTTGAAGACTGCGCCCGAACCATTTGAAAATGTGAAGATCATAAACTTATTATGTTGAAGCTGAAACACGTTCTGGTTAGTCTGTAAGAATTTAGTCTTCATGCCCTTGTTAATAAGCTCGTTGTAGATCTTAAAAGCCTCAATTTTCGTATTACGGCCAACGTCCTGCTTAAGCTTTTCTGCCCAGTAGATATCGTCATCCAGGATAAATTTGATGTTCTTACCAGACTTCAGAAGATTCGAATAAAGAGAGGCAATTGCCCCAGACAATCTGTGAGACATCCCTTCGATGAGTTTAGCTTTTTCCGAAGCTTCACTTAAAGTATTAAGAGCATCCTTACCGTCGATTGGTGAGAAGAAAATCTGGATATCTGATTCAGGTTTTGCAGCGATTTTTGAACGACAAGAATTCAAGTGAGATCCGAAGTTTTTCTTCGTATCACCAGACTCTACCATGGCTTCAACGACACACTTGTGCGCCTGAGCGAAATAAGATTCTGCTGAAGTCGTCACAAAGTTCCAGTTCTCATGATTGATACTGGTACCAGACGTCATGTTTCCTGAAGAGAAAACCACTTTCACAACTTTTGCATCATGAGGGTTAATCACAAGAATTTTATTGTGAGCGTAACCAAGACCAGAAGTTGATCCACGATATGTAAGAGAAAGATCACCGCATTTCTTCAGGCCTTCAGCATCTTTGTTCGGGGATACTTCAGGACCTTCGCCACCATCAAGAACCATCTTGATCTTCACGCCATTTTTAAGAGCATCACACATTGCTTTCACAATGTTCTTAGAAGAGAAGCTTAAGTAAGCAGCGTAAATTTCTTTTGTCTCTTTTGCAGAAACCCATTCAACGATTCTGTATTGAGGAGAATTTTTTCTTGATACTGAAGCTGCTTCATCAGCTGGTTTACAGTAAACGTCATCTGGTTTTGAATTTAATGTCTGACCTGAGTGAGTAATAACTGCGCGGTCATATTTATATGTTTCACAAACTGGGTTTGTGAAAAGAGCTTCGAAGGCGAAAGGTTTGTAGTCAGAAAGCTTAACTGCATGACTATTGAATGATGCAAGAGAAAGAAGTAGTAATGATACTTTAAATTTCATAAGTGAACTCCGTTTGGTGTTCCGGATTTTTAAAACACGAACACGCGAATGAATACATTATTGAAACGATGCTCTTCATCTAATAATGAGATAAACGAAAAGGCATAACATGGTCAGCCAAAGAGAACTCACACTTCCTGCAATGAAAAAGGGATTTCATATAATTACGAATGAAGTCTTAAAATCGGTGGGCAAACTTCCTGATCAGGGCCTTCTGCATATCTTTATTCTGCATACGTCTGCGGCCCTTGCGATCAATGAGAACGCGGATCCGACAGTTCGCCATGATTTGGATAAATCATTCGATCAACTTGCACCTGAGAATGAGCCGTACTATAAACACACAGTCGAGGGACCGGATGATATGCCTGCACATATCAAATCCATTCTCGCTGGTAGCTCGGTTTCGATCCCGATTACGAATGGAAATCTGAACCTAGGTACATGGCAGGGAATTTATCTGTGTGAATTCAGGGAAAATGCAACGCCGAG
>JBEIQF010000281.1:0-4522 GCA_040376635.1 Halobacteriovoraceae bacterium | reverse complement strand
CATGATCCAATACCAGCCTTCGGGAACAGAACCATTAACACCAAATTTTTTGATTTTTTCGTTGTAAGCCATATTAGTTTAATTTTAAAGCGCAGACGGGTTTATCTCAAGAGGGCAAAGAGGGCAAAAAAAAGGGGCCCCGAAGGACCCCTTAGGAATACTTGATTAGTGTACGAACATATCCGGAAGACCGAATACCATCGATGTTCCAAGGCTGTATTGGATGATTCTACGAGCTTCAGACATATAATTAGCGTTTTTGCCTTCAGCAGATGGAACGTATTTCTTCCATGCATTGTTATCCCAGGCAATTGAGCGGCCGTGGAGGTAGTTTCTCACAACAAGGCTCTCACCCTGCTTGTTCTTAATAGTCTTCTGAACTTCTCCACCTTCAAAGTTCGTTGCCATAAGCACGCTTAGAGATTGAGGAGGCTCTTTATAGAATGCCGGAAGGTTGATTGTTACTGTGTCACCAGAAACAGGGTCTCTCACTTCAGCTGGTCCTTGAACAACAGCTTTCATGTTCGAGATTCCTTTTTCAATATTAGGAGCAGTTTCCTGCTGGAAGAACATTGGGTTGATTCCCATAGATTTCGTAGCATCACGGCCTTGAAGGAACTGGTAAGCGCGCTCAGAATAAACAACTGAGTTCTTAAGAGCGATCCATGCGTGGTTCATAAGTTTAGAACCGAAATCAGAACCTTCATAGTTTCTCAGTTCAAGGAATTTTGATTTATTAGCAGCACCTTTAACGATAGCTACTCTTTCCTGATCAGTGATACCAAGATCATTTTTCTTAGAAGAGAAAACGCTTGCATCGATACCAAGGTGTGAACCGATTTCACCAGCAACTTTGATTGATGAATCTTGGTTGTAAGCACAGTAAACGTAGATGTCGTGGTAAGCGCGGTAAAGAGCAGCGATTGTCATGTTCATTTCAGCTGCACCGTTACCAACATAGCGCTGAACTTCATCTTCAAAAGTTCCGCGGCCGAATGCCATCTTGTTATCCCAAACGAATACTTTCTGAGATCCACCTTTTGAGATGGTCTGGATTCTTACGATTGACTCGTTAAGAACTGGAATAACTTTTTCAAGTAGGTATGTCTGGAATTCAGCAACGCTGTGGAATTGATCTGCCTTGCCCATATCAACAGAAGGCTCTGTGAAGTACTGAATGCTTGCATCAGACTGCTTTGTAGGAAGGAACATTTTAAGACCAGTAACTGCGCCACGAACTGCCTGAACAGCTGTAACGTGAGTCGACTTATTTCCAAGGAAGCCTTTGCTGTTTTCAAAAAGTGGACGAAGGCGCCAGATAATCCCACGAAGTGGGAGTGCCGTGTGCATCTGAGCAAGGAAGTACTTTGAATCTTCTGAGTACTTGTTGTAGTTAGCATGAGAGTGCTTAAGAAGAGCTTCCATTTCTGCACCAGTAGTTACTTTTAACCACTGATCACGAATTTCTTTAAAATCACTTGAAACATCTGAACCATTGAATGACATTGCAGAAGCAATTTTTCGCTTAGATTTAGTCCATTCTTTTTTCTCTTTCATAAACTCAGCATCGTCGAAAGAAACTTCTTCAACTTGAGGGACTTTGAAATTTTTGAAATCTACTTTGTCGTTCTTCGCTGCAAATGCAGACGTCGATAGAACGAGAGTAAGCCCTAAGCTTTTCGCGAACTGGTTCATGAGATTCTCCTGGAGTGCTGAATTTTTTTGATCCTCTTAATCTTAGGTGCACTAATACCCAAGTCAAAGCCCTTTTATTTTCGCTTATTTTCGAGTTGAAAATGAGAGTGGTAAAAAAAGCTATATGGGATGAGATTATAGAATCTTATTTGAGTAAACTTCAGGACAATGTTGACTTGATTCGTCGGGAACTAGGCTGGGCTCATTCTATTGGCAAGAACTTCCGGAACTTTTTGAAGGACTTCGTCCAAATCCAGGGGCTTCTTAAGTTTGGGTCTGACTGGAATGACTTTAAGTTTTTCTTCGAAGGCGGAGATAAGCATGACAGGAATGTCTGTTAATGTTGAATCTGAATCTTTGTAACGAAGAAACTCTTCACCATCCATAAGTGGCATTACCATATCGAGAATAATGAGATCAGGTTTTTGCTTTTGAATAATTTTGAGAGCATCTTTGCCATTGGGTGCTGAGATGACCTGATAGTTGGCCATCTCAAGAGATTGTCTCAAGGCCACCCTGATATCGTGGTCATCTTCAACCAATAGAATGAGATTGTTTTTTGATTCGCTCGGCATAAAGCCTTTTTAATAAAAAATCGAAATCAGGTCAAGCTCCAGAAATTTAAATAAATCTTAAACCTAGAAGGTTGATCAACATAAGGAGCTTTTTTCCGTTTTAGATTTTATATTCTCCATCTCCTAAATACCTCACACCGAGTGGTCGAGAAGCTTTGTAAATAAATCTTTAAAAGGATGTATGATGAAAAGCTTATTGATTGGAGCATTCCTTCTTAATACTTATGCCGTTTATGCTGATTCTCTTAACGTTAACGTAAAAAACTTCAACTTCACGTATACAAACCCACATGGTGAAGGAACAGCAACATCATTCAGTAGATCCCAGTTCCTGAATGAGGAATTGAAAGTAAGCGTTGATAAACTCGATAAGGATTTTAAGTTAAGTGTTTCAGGTGCTGAGACTCAGGAGTTTGAGCTCAAAGATGCCCCATCATTCATGACTGATGCGGATACCATGAGTGTGTCAAACTTTAACCTTAACCTCGCAGAGAAGCTTAATTTATCTTTAGCTGCGGGAAGATTCAATTCACCAGACAGTTCATTGAAACTTGATGGACTCAATCTTGATTGTTCAAGAGATTCTTTACAAACCGAAGTCATGGATCAGTTAATTTCTGGATGCATCCAGAAAATGACTTTTAAATCTTCTAAATTTCAATCTCAGGATGTTGTTGAAACTCTTGCTTTAATTCTTTCTGACACAATTTCGAAAGCTATCAGCGGCAGCGATGTCACTGTGAACTCTGTGGACCTTAAAACGAACGCTGGTAAATATGATTTATCTGCCGACGTTAAAGCGCAGGTTTCAGGCAAAGTAAAAAGTAACGGAAATATGGCCTACGATCCTGCTACTGGAAAACTCACATTGAAAATCTCTGAAGTTAAATTCTCTATTCTTAATATCACTGGAAAAGTCTTTGATGAACTGAAGAAAAAAGAATCAGATAAATTGAAAGTGAAAGAACCTTACGTTTACTACACAGTTAAATAAGATCTACGGTAATTGCATCTTGTTCAGGGAAAGAAATTGATTCGTTTTCAAGTTGATAAAGAATATTCTGATCAATGAGATAAACAAATGAAAAATCTTTTCCTGAATAGGATGACATCTTCGACCTACTGACGAGAGCTTTCTTCCAGCCTCTCTTTATCATGATATTAAAATCATAAAATGGTCCATCAATCAGTTCACAATCAATTTTCTCTTCACCCGAAAATGAATAAGGTTCAGAATCTTTCTTAAGCGCAATGGATCCGTTGAGTATACAACCTTGTCCCTTGATAATGATCAGGTGACGATCAATCCCAGCAAAGTGAGAGAATGGTCCGTTGGAAGCGACGTGTGCGACTGAAAGACGCAGCAGAAAATTCTCACTGTTTCCATCAGGCAAACGCAGAAGCTCGGTAGTTGTGCCACCACCATTTTTCCACATCATGATCCTGAATTCCTCAGCAGTAAATTGCTTCATTATGAGAGTGTGCCATGAATTCGGTGGATTAGCGATGGCATAGAATATGCTCTCAAATTACATAAGGGGAGGTGTGCATGGAGAAATCAATTGGTTCAAAAAAATACAAAGTTGCTCACTCAAACTTTCGCAAAGGTCTAACTGACTACAATGATGGCTCGAGTCTGAACCATAACCTTGGAAACGATGATTACCGTTTTGGAAATAATGAGGCCGACACCACTCTAGGAAACATTCCTTTTGATGGGTCTGAAGCAAACGGAAACGACCTTCTTGAAGATGATGAATACGAAGAAGAGGATTATTATGAAGAAGACCAAAACCGCGCTTAATTTCAACTAGAGATCGTTTATTAAATTATTTGCCCACACAATAACTTCCTGAACGCGAGGCACGACCAAATTGTGGGCAACTTCAAATTTTACCCACCGATGTTCATGATGTTCCACAATACCCGTAATTGGATTCGGCATGAACACAATATTTTTATCTTCCTCAACTTTGACGAGGTAATAGCGCGCAACTTTTCCCTTTCCGTAAGGTTTCGTTTCAAAAAATAGTTTACCCCATGGAGTAGAAAATTTTGAAAGTCCTGTCTCTTCTTCGATTTCTCGGATGGCGCCATCCCAGGGATCTTCACCTGGTTCGACCATCCCTTTAGGAAAGTCCCAATATTTGAATGCACGTAGAATTAAGAATTCCCACTGGCCGTTCTTCTGTCGAACAGGAACCGCACCTGCAGAGAGGAAGTTTTGCTTCATGAAAACATTCTAGCTTCAT
>JBEIQF010000425.1:0-2714 GCA_040376635.1 Halobacteriovoraceae bacterium | reverse complement strand
GCTTAAAATATTTGTCATGGATAAGTACTACACCGTCATGGTCGTCCCCGAGAAACAGAAAGGGGTTAAGACCTATCGAATTCCCACTGTTCTCTTTAAGTCGCTCGCTTTCTTTATGGTTATGCTTGGCATACTCATTGGCGTACTAGCGTTCGATTACTGGAAAATTCTCCAGCAAGTTTACGAGAACAAACATCTCTCGATTGAAAATCGTCAGCTGAAAGAACAGATTCAATTGTTCCAGATGAAAATGAACTCACTTGGTGATGACTTAAAACGCATCAACACATTTGAGAAAAAACTTCGTGTGATCACGGGCCTTGATGATGTGAGCACGAAAGGTCCAGTCTACAAACCAGAGAAAGAAGAAAACAAAGATTCATTCTCTCTTGAAGACCTGAACTCATCTCTTGATTTCAAATTTGATGAGGACATTGAGGATCAGCCGAAGTTCAAAGAATTAAAATCTCTTTATGACAAAAAGATCGCAGCTTCTCTTGGTCTTGAAAGAAGTTACCTTTTAACGAAGCAGTGGTCTGATCTTGCACGCAGAAGTTTTGCTCTTTCAAATGACTACGCCCGTTTTGATTTTAAATACGCTCAGATTAAAGATGTAGTTTCAGCAATTGAAGGTAACATTCATTCACTTGATCAGTTTCTTCTCGATAAAGAATCTTTCCTGAGTTCAACTCCAACGATTCTTCCTGCAGATGGATGGATCACAAGTTATTTCGGCCAGCGTTTATCTCCATGGGCCGGAAGAATGAAAATGCATGAAGGCCTGGATGTTGGTGCACCTTACGGAACACCTGTTCACGCACCTGCTGATGGAATCGTCACTTTCTCAGGTGAGAAAGCAGGATTCGGAAAATTCGTGCAAGTCGATCACGGTTATGGAATCGAAACGATTTACGCTCACAACCAGTCACTTAGTGTTCGTGCAGGACAAAAAGTTAAGCGTGGAAATCTTCTCGCTGCTGTCGGCAACACAGGTCACTCGACTGGCCCCCATTTACATTATGAAGTTCGGGTAAACGGCATTGCTGTTGACCCTCTATATTTTATTTTAGATTAAAAAAGGTTTTTCTCATGTTTGATTCAATGATGCGCAAAATGTTTGGCACAAAACAAGATCGTGATATGCGCACACTTCGTCCTGTGCTCGATCAGGTCAATGCACTTGAAAATAAATACAAGGCCATGTCTGATTCAGAACTCCAGGGACAGACTCAGATCTTTAAGGACAAATTGCAGAATGGCGGCGCCACTGTAAACGATATTCTTCCTGATGCATTCGCAGTTTGTCGTGAAGCTTCAAGGCGAGTGATGAATATGCGCCACTTCGATGTTCAGATCATGGGTGGTCTGGTTCTTCACCACGGAAAAATCGCTGAGATGAAAACCGGTGAAGGCAAGACTCTTACTGCAACACTTGCTCTTTACCTGAATGCTCTGACAGGGCGAGGCGCTCACCTGGTTACCGTGAACGACTACCTTGCTTCACGTGACTCTCATGAAATGGGTAAGCTTTATACATGGCTTGGTCTTACAGTTGGTTGTATTACGGCAAACATGGATGACGAAGATCGCAAAGCTGCTTACCAGGCAGATATTACTTACGGAACAAACAACGAATTCGCATTTGATTACCTTCGTGACAACATGAAGTTCGACCTTAATGATTACGTTCAAAGAGAACACCATTTCTGTATTGTGGATGAGGTCGACTCCATCCTTATCGATGAAGCAAGAACTCCCCTTCTCATCTCTGGTCCTTCTGAAGGTGACACTCGCCTTTATGGTGTAGTTGATAAAGTTATCCCTCAGCTTACAAAAGACACTCACTATACTGTTGATGAAAAAGCACGCTCAGCTGTACTCACTGAAGAAGGTATCATTCGCGTTCAGGAGATCCTAAAAGTGGGTAACCTTTACGACGTAAGAAACATCGAAATTCTTCACCACGTGAACCAATCCCTGCGTGCTCATACATTATTTAAGAACGAAGTTGATTACGTTGTTCGTGACGGTAAAGTTATTATCGTTGATGAATTCACTGGTCGTATGAAAGACGGCTCACGTTGGTCTGATGGTCTTCACCAGGCAGTTGAAGCAAAAGAAGGCGTTGACGTTAAATCTGAAAACCAGACTCTTGCTTCAATCACGTTCCAGAACTACTTCCGTCTTTACTCTAAACTTTCAGGTATGACTGGTACTGCTGATACAGAAGCAGACGAATTCATGAAAATTTATAACCTTGAAGTTGTCGTTATCCCGACTAACCTCCCTATGGTCAGAGATGACCAGGCAGATGTTGTGTATGCTACTCGTGCTGCAAAATATGAAGCTGTGGCAAAACTCATCGAAGAATGTCACAAAAAAGGTCAGCCGGTTCTTGTTGGTACAATTTCTATTGAATCATCAGAGCTCATTTCAAACGTTCTGACTTCTAAAGGCATCAAGCACGAAGTTCTGAATGCTAAAAACCATGCTCGTGAAGCTGAAATCGTTGCAATGGCAGGTCAGCGTGGTGGTGTAACAATTGCTACAAACATGGCCGGACGAGGAACAGATATTAAACTTACTGCTGAGACAAAAGCTCTCGGTGGTCTATTCATCATCGGTACTGAACGTCACGAATCACGTCGTATTGATAACCAGCTTCGTGGTCGTTCTGGTCGTCAGGGTGACCCAGGTCGCTCTAAGTTCTTCCT
>JBEIQF010000184.1:0-6667 GCA_040376635.1 Halobacteriovoraceae bacterium | reverse complement strand
TTCAATGTGAATCACGCGAGAAGAAACCAGATGTCGCTTAAGTTCGGTCGTTCTCTGACTTCAGGAACTTCTGCTACAAGTACATTCACTCCTTTTACTTTGTACAACAAAGGCGGGGCATACGCATTTGATGGCACAACAACAGCAACAGCAAAAACGTTCCTCATGGATATTTCGGATCTTGGTTTTTCAGGAACGGATAACAAAGTCTATTTCACAGTAACTGATAATTCGACGGGATATCCCGCCACTCTTTCATCGTTTGAAGTTATTGATAACGTCAACATGACTCAGTCAGCGGCAAGCATCCCGACACCCATCAGTGTTGATGGAACATCGAAAACAATATCTATGAACTTTGTTCCTACTGGTGCATACAACCAGCCACCAGTAGCAAACATAACGGCGACAACTTCGTCAGGAACTGCTCCAGTGTCTGTCACATTTAACGGATCAGGATCAACAGACGCTGACGGAACAATTACTTCTTACTCATGGTCATTTGGAGACGGAACAACTGCGACTGGTGCGAGTGTAACCAAAACATTCAGTACGGCCGGATCCTACAATGTAAGTTTAACAGTGACTGATGATGATGGTGCTCTAAGCTCTGCTTCAAAGACTATCACGGTGAATGCTCCGTCGACTGTAGATACAACGAAACCAGTCGTTTCGCTGACAGGCCCTGCAAATGGTGCGAAGTTTGCCAGATACGCAAGCGTAACAGCTGCAGCAACCGCTACAGATAATGTTGGCGTCTATCGCGTTAGATTTTATGTGAATGGATTTAGCAAGTGTACAGACTACACGGCCCCTTATACTTGTACATTCTCGATGCCACGGGGAACAAGTATCTCGGTTAAGGCACGTGCCTTTGACTCCGCTAACAATTACTCAGACTCCACAACGAACTACATTTCAAACTAAAAAAAGGGCCCGTTAGGGCCCTTTCTTTTTTATCTGCATGACTTAGTAATCATTCTAATAAGGAACATCGACTCTTTTGAATCGCTTGTATTAAGCGTGTAAGTCTTCCCTTCATGAATCATTGTGTACACATACTCATCCTGAGCTCCTGCCGGAAGCTGAGAAGATGTTTCCATCGCTTTCATGATAAGAGCATCAGCTTTCATGCTCACAGATTTTGTTTCAGTGATTGAACCCAAAGCTTCTTTTCCGAAAGTCTGAGTGCGAGTCACGACACCATTTTTGATAGTACAGTTAACGTCTTCCATCTTCGCTGTGAAATCAGTAGCGAAAGCAGAGACAGATGACACAAGACAAATAGCAATGAACAAATTTTTCATATTTCCCTCTTGGTTAAAGCTGGAAAAGCATAGTCCTCGAAAATTCCTTAGTAAAGCAGATGACTGAACAACAAACTCAGGCCGGCATGATGTAAGATTAATAGTTTTTTAAATACCATCCTTAAGGCACCCTGAAGATTTTAGCGCATTCCATGGTTAAGACTGACAAAAATGTCTAACTAGTGTCTAATGGGCCACTTATGAATAAGCAGGATCCGACATCACCTCAGAGTAAGGTATCAGCTAATCTTGAAAAGGCCCACGTTGCTACGGATGCAGCGGAAGAGAAGTTTTCACTCCTCGTTGAATCTGTCAGGGACTATGCAATCTTCCTGATTGATCCTCAGGGACAAATTCTCTCGTGGAATTCAGGCGCCGAACGCATCAAGGGCTACACGGCCGACGAGGTCATTGGTAAACACTTCTCCATTTTTTACTCCGACGCTGACATTCAAAGAAATCACCCAAAACATGAACTCGAACTCGCCATCAAAAATGGCAAATACGAAGAAGAAGGCTGGCGAATCCGAAAGAACGGAACGAAATTCTGGGCCAACGTCATTATTACCCCGCTAAAAGATAAAACGGGAACTCATGTTGGTTTTGCGAAAGTAACCCGAGATCTTTCAGAAAAACGTGAATCTGAAGAAAGACTAAGAAAGAGTGAAGAACGTCTTCGTAAAATGTTTGAAGGCATTAAAGACTACGCCATGATTATGCTCGATCCTGAGGGTCTTGTGACCAGCTGGAATGAAGGTGCCCGTCGAATCAAAGGTTATGAGGCGAATGAAATCATCGGCCAGTCATTTAAGAAATTTTATCCTCCTCAGGACATCCAGATGGGGAAATGTGAATACGAATTAGTTGAAGCAGCGGAAACAGGTCGCTTTGAAGACGAAGGCTGGCGAATCCGGAAAGATGGCACAAAATTCTGGGCCAGTGTCCTCATCACGGCCATTAAAGACGAAAACAATAATCTTCTTGGGTACTCAAAAGTGACCAGGGATATTACTGACAGAAAAAGATCTGAAGATCTTCTGAAAATGGCCTACACAAATCTTGAGAAGAGAGTTGAAGAGCGTACCGGTGAACTTATGAAAATCAACGATCAACTCCAGGAAGCTGTTCGTACACGTGATGAATTCCTGAGTATCGCTTCTCATGAATTAAGAACTCCTCTTACTCCGCTAAAGCTTCAGGTGCAGAGTTTCATCTCGAATATTCGCAAGAAAACGATCAAGGAAATGCCTGATGAAAGACTTCAGCGTATGGGTGATACATGCGACAGAGCACTTACTCGTCTCATAACATTGATAGATAATCTTCTCGATGTTTCACGGATTAATTCCGGAAAACTTAACCTATCCATGGAAGATGTAAACCTGCAGGAAATAGCAGAAGAAATTTTGGAGCGTTATAAATATGACATTCAGTCATCCGGTAGCTTAGTCACTATTGATATCAAGCAACCTATCATTGGTTACTTTGACCGCCTAAGAATTGAACAAGTATTCACAAATCTTCTGACCAATGCCTTGAAATACGGAAATAAAAAACCTGTCAGCATTGAAATTTCCAAAGAGCGTGGATTTGCTAAAATCATTTTCCGTGATGCTGGGATGGGAATTTCAGTAACAGATTTTGATAGAATTTTTGAGCGTTTTGAAAGACTTACCGACAATACGAACGTTGCTGGTCTCGGGCTCGGTTTATTCATTACGAAACAAATCGTAGAAGCTCACGGTGGCACAATTGAAGTATCATCAAAAGAAAGTGAAGGAGCAGTCTTCACTGTTCTTCTTCCACTAGAGAAAACAATATGACTAAAAGTCCAATCCTTGTCATTGATGATGATAAAGAAATTCGTGAATCGCTTTCTGAAGTATTGATTGATGAAGGATACACTGTCGTCTCAGCCAGCAATGGCAAGGAAGCACTTGAATATTTAAAAACAGCTTCACCGCTTCCCTGCATGGTATTCCTTGATCTCATGATGCCAATCATGGATGGACGAAGTTTCAGGAAGGAACAACTTCTCATCCCTGCCTTATCTGAAATTCCAACTATTCTTTTTTCGGCCGATGGACAGCTTGATAAAAAAGCACTCGATATTGGTATTAAGAACTTTGTAAAAAAACCTATCGATCTCGATGAACTTTTAGCGATCGCGGCCAAGTACTGTTGACCAGAGTGAATTAAGCCATCCCAGCGCTGTTGGATCTTTAGCAACCAGTCGAATGGTTTGTTGACATGTATAGGAACATCCTGAAACTTTCAGTGCCACGAGAGTAGAGTTCTCGATGTAGTAATCTGGTAAGTACCCCAATGCAAGTCCATCCTGAATGAGATTCTCAAGCATTTTCAAACTTCCGGTTTTAAACGAAATCTTCCTCGGAAATTTATCATCTCGCCATCCATCTGTTGTGGAGGATTTTACAATTCTTCCAAGGATGAAATCTTCCGGTGAAACAAAAGAATGTTCCAGAAGTTTTTCAACGGGTACAACTTTGGATTTTGCCAGTGGATGAGTTTTTCCGGCACAAGTTTTAAACTCAGCTTTTGCAATGACTGTTGAGACAAGACCCTGAGGGACATCGGCACTCGTAATCGCGAGATGAATCTCGCCATCAGCAACACGTTTTAAAACGTCACTATCGTTATCAGTCAAAAATTGGATGCGTGCCTTAGGAAAAAGCTTTCTGATTTTTTTGGCGAGATCAATGCCAAATGAAGTCTGGAGGATCTCCTCAGATGCAATCGTGACCGTAAAACTTCCCGCCTCATGCCCCATGAGTTCAAGCTTTGCATCCTCTTCCAGGCGGACAATCTCACTCGCTTTGGCCTTCAGGATTTCACCTTCGGGAGTGAGCTTTATGCCTCTGCCTGATTTATAAAAGAGCTGTGTCTGGAGTTCTTCCTCGAGACGGGAGATCGCTTTACTTAAAGATCCGGCCGATACATGAATCGACTCGGCGGCACGATTCACGTTCTCATTTTGGGCAACTGCCAGAAAGTACTTGAGTTCAAACATTTCCATAATCGAAACATATAACCCAATATTGTTTCCGCTGCAACAACAATATCTGACCATAATGATCCATTTTAAAATTTCTTAGAAAATCCGATAAGTCACGTATGGAAGAAACACCTAAAAAGAAAGAGTTCCTCGACGTTAATTCAACCAAGTCAGAAAGACCGGGGCTTGTTGGTGCCGTTGAAGGATTTTTCAGAACTTTCAGGACCTTTGGCTTCACTCTGACGATGGCACCCATCGCCTTACTTTATGTTTTCTGCATGGGAATTTCTCTTACTCCAGGAATCACTCTCCTGGGATGGGTGAATGAATCAACTCAAAACACACATTTCATTCTCAGAAATGCATGTCTCGGTTTCTCAGTTGCAGCAACTTTCTTCAGCTACGGCCTCACTTTGATTTTTGTCGTGCCACTCGTAAATAAACTTCTTCCTCTCAAAGTAAAACCCCATCGCGCTTCTTGGTTCTCTCTGAGTGTGATTCCCTGGTATTACCATAACGCTCTCACGTATCTTGTTCGCTATACTTTTCTTGATTTCATCACGCCGACTCCGCTGAATAAACTTTTCTATCAAATGATGGGAATGAAAATCGGAAAAGGCACCATGATCAATACATCGAACATTTCTGATCCATGTCTGATTGAGATCGGAGATTACGTGACTATCGGTGGTTCAGCTTCCCTGGTTGCTCATTACGGCCAGAAAGGCATGCTTGTGATTGATAAGCTTATCATTCATGACAAGGCCACCATTGGCCTTAAAGCGAGTCTTTTCGGCGATGTCGTTGTAGGTAAAGGCGCTCTCGTGAAAGCTCACGAAGTTGTGATGCCTAAAACACGCATCCCAGATGTTGAACCTGAAATAAAAAAAGCTGCATGAGATTTCTTTATCTTCTTCTTATTCTCGCTTCCTGCGCTCATCATCCGTCGAGAAATCCCTCTTCCTTGAATCTTGTCGAAGAAGATCACGGAAGCTACTGGATTGTGAAACCAGAAGGTCAGTTTTTTGTTCCTCTTCCTGTGGTCTACTTCCTTCATGGTCGCGGCGGTAACAGATTCATGTTCCGAGATGTCGGTGGAGTCAAGGCCCTGCAGGATCATCTGAATAAAGGCGGAACACCTTTTGTTGTCGTAGGACTTACGGGCACATTTGATGGGAAAGATTCCTACTGGGTAAATGAAACCCGTGATCAGATTCTGAACAAGATCATTCCGGAAATTGAAGACGTTCATTCAATAGGTGGTCCTAAAAACAGAATGGTTGCCGGGATCTCCATGGGCTCTCACGGCGCTTTCCAATTTGCACTCACGACAAAATCTTTTAAATGCGTGGCCGGTCACAGTCTCGTTCTTCGCGACTATAACAGCATGAATGGTCAATTTCCCGGGCTCTTTGGTACTAAACGCCAGTTCGCGAAACGCGATCCTATTCAGCTCATTAAAAAGTTCAAAAATAAAAAGAGACTTCCGTTTGAGAAGGCCTGGATCGATATCGGCGGCAAGGATCATCCGGAGTTTATCTCAAGGGCCAAGCTCATGCAGGATGAACTCCTGCGCCTGGGCCTCGATAAGGCCTCAATAGACGTCACTGAACGATACCCTCAGGGTGCTCACGATTTCCCCTATTGGTCTTCAAGAATTCACGAGTATATCAACTGGTATGGGCAGTGTTTCCTGTAGAATTTACCTGAAGGTATAAGTTTTCATCCTCTCATCCAGAATTCAACTAAATTGCATTCTATGAAAATATTATGGCTGGCACTCTTATTACCGACTCTCGGAAACGCTGGGATTTTTCAGTATCCGGAGGAAAGAACTTATACCACCCAAGACAGGGGCTACACTCAGTATGGCGCGCCCTCACTTCATCAGACTGGAAAGTATGCGATGACGTTCGATGACGGCCCACATCCGGTTCGTACGCCTAAAATTCTTGATACGCTCAAAAAGTATAATGCGAAGGCAACATTCTTCGTTGTGACTTCACAGATTAACGATGCAACTTTTCCGATCATCAAACGTATTCTTGATGAAGGACATATTCTTTCTTCACATGGAAGATCTCACGATAACTCAAACACATTATCAAAAGACATATGGAAAGCACGGGTCAAACAATCTTTCCTCGATCTCAAAAAATGGTACGCAAAAGCAGGCCATGATTTTGATAAATTCTATTACCGCTTCCCCTATGCTGCTTACGGAGAAAGAGCAGAATATAATCACATGAATGCTCTGAAAGAAATTTCACGCGAGCTTACTGGTGATAATTGTATTCAGTTTGCTTTCTGGGATCATGATACTGGTGACTGGATTCCCGGTATG